>WHTA01000002.1 GCA_009379825.1 Streptosporangiales bacterium | reverse complement strand
GGCAATATTCCCCACTGCTGCCTCCCGTAGGAGTCTGGGCCGTGTCTCAGTCCCAGTGTGGCCGGTCGCCCTCTCAGGCCGGCTACCCGTCGATGCCTTGGTGGGCCGTTACCCCACCAACAAGCTGATAGGCCGCGGGCTCATCCTTGACCGCCTGAGCTTTTCACCACCAACCATGCGGAAGGAGGTGTGTATCCGGTATTAGCTCCGGTTTCCCGGGGTTATCCCAGAGTCAAGGGTAGATTGCCCACGTGTTACTCACCCGTTCGCCACTCGTGTACCCCCGAAGGGGCCTTACCGTTCGACTTGCATGTGTAAAGCACGCCGCCAGCGTTCGTCCTGAGCCAGGATCAAACTCTCCGTTGAGGTCTTAGCCACCGCACGCGAGGCGTGGGTGAAGTCCTCTGGAGGGCATCACCGAGGTGATGTCCTGGTTCTCGTTATCCGTTGATCGTTCCTCGGCCGGAGCCGAGACCGATCGTTTGACGGAGGTTGATCGGGTGTCCTTCGAAGGACGACTGACGTCGTCTTCTCTGGTCAGCCGATCAGTCGCACTGACTTTCGGCACGCTGTTGAGTTCTCAAGGAGCGGACGCACACCAGTACGCGGTCTTTCGACCTTGTTCTGGGGCAGAACCTCTAACTTAACCCTTTGCCCGCGTTGCGGTCAAATCGAAGTTTTCGAGGTTTGGAGCCCTTCTGCGGACCGGCCACCTTGTCGGTGTCCGTTCCTCCGCACCGGGCGAAAGCAACTCTATGACACCCATGATCACCGGTCAAATCGGGGGTCCTCTTAACGCGTTTACGCAGGTCAACGCCCTGTTGGGCCCCCTGAAGGTCAGCGGGCCCTCTCCACGGCCGCGAGCGTCTTCCGGCCGCGCCTGAGCACCAGCCAGCGCCCGTGCAGGAGGTCCTCGGCGGCCGGCACCGCGGTCTCGTCGGTGACCCGTTCGTTGTTCACGTACGCGCCCCCGTCGGCGATCGTCCGACGGGCCTCCGAGCGGCTGCCGACCAGGCCGGTCTCGGCGAACAGCTCCGCGTAGCTGGCCGGCCCGTCCGCCGTGATGGTGGCCCTGGGCAGCTCGGCGACCGCCGCCGTCAGCATCGCCTCGTCGAGATCACGCAGCTCACCGCGCCCGAAGAGGGCCTGGCTGGCGGCGATCACGTTCTCGCACTCCTTCGCGCCGTGCACGAGCGTGGTCAGCTCGGCGGCCAGCGCCCGCTGCGCCGCCCGCGCCTTCGGCTGCTCGACGGTCTGCCGCTCCAGCTCGTCGATCTCCTCCCGCGGCTTGAAGCTCAGCGCACGCAGGTGGGTGGGCACGTCGGCGTCCTCGATGTTCAGCCAGAACTGGTAGAACCCGTACGGCGAAAGCATTTCGGGGTCCAGCCACACCGCCCCGCCCGCAGTCTTGCCGTACTTGGTGCCGTCGGACTTGGTCAGCAGCGGCGTGGCGAACGCGTGCACGGTGGCGCCCTCCACCCGCCGGATCAGGTCGACGCCGCCGGTGATGTTCCCCCACTGGTCGCTGCCGCCGCCCTGCAGCGTGCAGCCGTACCGCCGGTACAGCTCGAGGAAGTCGAACGCCTGCAGGATCTGGTAGCTGAACTCGGCGTACCCGATGCCGACGTCGGAGTTCAGCCGTGCGCTCACGGCCTCCTTCGCGATCATCTTGTTGACCCGGAAGTGCCCGCCGATGTCGCGCAGGAACTCCAGCGCGCTCACCGGCGCGGTCCAGTCGAGGTTGTTCACCACGTGCGCGGCGTGCGGCCCGTCGAACGACAGGAACGGCTCGATCTGCCGCTTGATCTTGTCCACCCACCCGGCGACCACGTCCGGGTCGTTCAGCGTGCGCTCGCGGTCCGGGTTCGGGTCACCGATCAGCCCGGTGGACCCGCCGACCAGGGCGAGCGGCCGGTGGCCGGCCTGTTGCAGCCGGCGCATGGTCAGCACCTGCACGAGGTGGCCGTGGTGCAGGCTCGGCGCGGTCGGGTCGAAGCCGAAGTAGTACGTGACGGGTCCCTCGGCGAACGCGGCCCGCAGGGCCGCTTGGTCGGTCGACTCGGCCAGCAGGCCGCGCCACTGCAACTCGTCCAGGATGTTCGTCACGTGTCAGCTTTCTCACTCGCTGGTGGTTGTGGTCGGTGCCCAGCGTACGGCGTCGCGACGCCCGCCTCAGGCGGACGGGTTCGACGGGGTACGCCGTTTGGGCACGTGCTTCCGGTACGGCGAGACCGTCGGGTCGCCGGCGACGTAGAAGCGCCAGGGCTGTTGTGCGCCGTTCGCGACGCCCGTACGGGCTGAGGTGGCGACGGCGGATCCGGGCGGCGCGCTCCCCCGGCACAGCCGCAGGGCGCTGGCGGCCGAGCAGCCGTCGGCGCCGTCCTCCTCGCGCGCGACCCCCAACGCGACGGTCAACCTGGCCGGGCCGCGCGCGAGTTCGCGGTCGCCGGTCGACGTACCCCGCCGCACCCGCGCCAGCTCGGCGCCCTCGATCACCTCGCCGGCACGCAGCAGCACCGCGGACGCCGTGCCCGCCGGTTGGCAGACGACGTTCATGCAGAAGTGCATGCCGTAGGTGAAGTACACGTAGACGTGGCCGGGGTCGCCGAACATGGTGGCGTTTCTCGCACTGCGGCCGCGGTACGCGTGCGACGCGGGGTCGTCCGCGCCCTCGTACGCCTCGACCTCCGTGACGCGGAGCGCGACCAGCCCGCCCGGCGCACGGTGCTCCACCACGTGGCCGAGCAGGTCGGGCGCGACCGCCAGCGCGGGACGGTCGAAGAACTCCCTGGGCAGCAGCTGGCGGTCGGTGTCGCTCACGGCCGCAGGCTACTCGTCCAGCGGTGTCAGCCGCCGATGCTGGTCCGCGCGTCCGCGACCCTGGCCCGCACCTCGGTGAGCTGCTCCTCCACCTGCGCCGGCGCCGTGCCGCCGCGCGCCGACCGCGACGCCACAGAACCCGCGACGGTCAGCACCGAGCGGACGTCCGGGGTCAGCGCGGGCGAGATCGCCGCCAGCTCGTCGTCGCCGAGATCGGTGAGCTCGATGCCGCGTTTCTCACACGCCTGCACGCACGCGCCTGCCACCTCGTGCGCCTGCCGGAACGGCATGCCGCCGCCCACCAGCCACTCCGCGATGTCGGTGGCGAGGGTGAACCCGCGCGGGGCGAGCTCGGCGAGCCGGTCCACGTCGAACCGCAACGTGCCGAGCATGCCGGCCACCGCCGGCAGCAGCACCTCGAGCGAGTCGACGGAGTCGAACACCGGCTCCTTGTCCTCCTGCAAATCTCTGTTGTACGCGAGCGGCAGCGCCTTCAGCGTGGCGAGCAGGCCGGTGGCGTTGCCCACCAGCCGGCCGGCCTTGCCGCGCGCGAGCTCCGCGACGTCCGGGTTCTTCTTCTGCGGCATGATCGACGAGCCGGTCGCCCAGGAGTCGTCGAGCGTGACGTAGCCGAACTCCTCGGTCGACCAGATGATCACCTCTTCGGCGACCCGCGACACGTCCACGCCGGCCATGGCGAGCACGAACGCGAACTCCGCGGCGAAGTCGCGGGCGGAGACACCGTCGATCGAGTTCGGTGTGGCGTGGTCGAAGCCGAGCTCGGTGGCGACGTAGTCCGGGTCGAGGCGCAGCGACGACCCGGCGAGCGCGCCCGACCCGTACGGCGACTCGGCCGTACGCCGGTCCCAGTCGTGCAGCCGGTCCACGTCGCGCAGCAGCGGCCACACGTGCGCGAGCAGGTGGTGTGCGAGCAGCACCGGCTGCGCGTGCTGGAAGTGCGTGCGTCCGGGCATGGCCGCGCCCGGGTGCCTGGCGGCCTGCTCGACGAGCGCGTCGACCACGTCGAGCAGCAGTCCGGCGACCACCTTCGCGTGGTCGCGCAGGTACATCCGGAACTGGGTGGCAACCTGGTCGTTGCGCGACCGGCCGGCGCGCAGCTTGCCGCCGAGCTCGGGCCCGACCCGCTCGAGCAGGCCGCGCTCCATTGCCGTGTGGACGTCCTCGTCGTCCGGGCTCGGGGTGAACTCCCCGGCGGCCACGTCCGTACGCAGCCGCGCGAGGCCGTCCTCGAGCCCGGCGAGCTCGTCCGCCGTGAGCAGGCCCGCCCGGTGCAGCACGCGCGCGTGCGCGACCGAGCCGGCGATGTCGTACGGCGCGAGCCGCCAGTCGAAGTGCGTCGAGACCGAGAGCGCGAACATCGCCTCGGCGGGGCCGCCGGCGAACCTGCCGCCCCACAGCCGGGTGGGCTCAGCCATGCTCTTCCCGCTTCTCCTCGGTCGGACGGTTGCCTCGGGCGAGCGCGAGCATCCGGTCGGCGATCACGCCGCCGCCGTCGGCGTCGCGGGCGATCACCAGCACCGTGTCGTCCCCTGCGATGGTGCCGATCACGTCGTCCAGCTCGGCGTGGTCGAGCGCGGACGCGAAGAACTGCGCCGCGCCTGGCGGGGTACGTAGCACGACCAGGTTCGCCGACGCCACGGCGGAGACGAGCAGCTCGCCGCAGACCTTCGCCAGCCGGCTACCCGCCTGCGACGGTGCATCCGGCACGGCCCGCGGTGTGCGGTCGCCACCTTCACCCGGCAGCGCGTAGACCAGCACGCCGGCGGTGTTCCGCACGCGTACGGCGCCGAGCTCCTCCAGGTCCCTGGACAGGGTGGTCTGGGTCGCGGCGATGCCGACCTCGGCCAGCTGCTCGGCCAGGTCGGACTGCGAGCGCACCTCGCGGCGCGACAGCACCTCGACGATGTACTGCTGCCGCGCGGTCTTCGTCGCGGGCCAGGTCGACCGCACGTGCTCAACCATCAACCCTCCAGCAGCCAGGTGAGCAGCGCCTTCTGGGCGTGCAGCCGGTTCTCCGCCTCGTCCCACACCACGCTCTGCGGGCCGTCGATGACGTCAGCGGTCACCTCGTTGCCACGGTACACGGGCAGGCAGTGCAGGAACACCGCGTCCGGCGCGGCCGCCATCAGCTCCGCCGTGACGCTGTACGGCCGGAACGGCGCGGCACGCTCCTCCTTCTCTTCCTCCTGGCCCATCGAAACCCAGGTGTCGGTCGCGACGGCGTCGGCGCCGGCCACCGCCTCGCGCGCGTCGGTGAGGTGCTGTACCGAGCCGCCGGTCTGTGCGGCGATCCCCGACGCCGTGGCGAGCACCTCCGCGTCTGGTGCGTACTCCGGTGGCCCGGCGACCCGTACGTGCATACCGGCCGTGGCGCAGCCGAGCAGGTACGAGCTGGCCATGTTGTTCGAGGTGTCGCCGAGGTACGCGAACGTGCGGTCGGTGAGCTCGCCCTTGTGCTCCCTCACCGTCTGCAGGTCGGCGAGGATCTGGCACGGGTGGAACGCGTCGGTCAGCGCGTTGACGACCGGCACCCCCGCGTACTGCGCCATTTTCTCGATCCGGTCCTGCCCGTACGTACGCCAGACGACCGACGCCACCTGGCGGCCGAGCACCCTGGCGGTGTCCGCGACCGACTCGCGCACCCCGATCTGCGCGAGGCGTGCGTCCACCACCATCGGGTGCCCGCCGAGCTCCGCGATGCCGACGGTGAACGACAGCTGGGTACGCAGCGTCGGCTTGTCGAACAGCACGGCAACCGCCTGCGGCCCGGCCAGCGGCTTGCGCGCGTGCCTATCCTTCTTCAGCTCCGCGGCCAGGTCGAGCACCTCGCGCTGCTGCGCGGGTGTCAGGTCGTCGTCGCGCAGGAAGTGCCTCATGCGTGCTCTCCGGCCTGCGCCGTGTCGAGGATCCCGGGCAGCGCCCGCACGAACTCGTCCGCCTCGGCCGTGGTGAGGATCAGCGGCGGCGCCAGCCTGACCCGGTCCGGCTGCACGGCGTTGACCAGGAACCCGGCGGTACGCGCCGCGGCCTCCACCGCGCCCGCGGCCGGCGCGGTCAGCTCGATCGCGCGCCACAGCCCGCTGCCATGCACGCCGGCCACCTGCGGGTGCCCGAGGCCCTCGATGCCGGCGGCGAGGTGCGCGCCGACGGTGCGGACGTTCGCCAGCAGGTCCTGCGCCTCGAGGGTGTCGAGCACGGCGAGCGCGGCCGCACACGCGACCGGGTTGCCGCCGTACGTGCTGCCGTGCGCGCCCTTCGGGAATGCCTCGCCGAGCGCGCCGAGCCCGACGCACGCGCCGATCGGCAGACCACCGCCGAGGCCCTTGGCCAGCGTCACGATGTCCGGCCGTACGCCCGCCGTCTGGTGCGCGAACCACGCGCCGGTGCGGCCAATGCCGCTCTGGATCTCGTCGAGCACGAACACCGCGCCGTGCGCGTCGCACACCTCGCGTGCGGTCTGCAGGTAGCCGTCTGGCGCGGGCACGACGCCCGCCTCGCCCTGGGTCGGCTCCAGGACGACCGCGGCGGTGTCGCCGTCGACGGCTTCGCGCAGCGCCGCCTCGTCGCCGTACGGTACGAACGTCACGTCGAAGCCGTACGGGCCGAACGGCTCGCGGATCGCGTCCTTGCCGGTGAGCGCGAGCGCGCCGAGGCTGCGGCCGTGGAAGCCGTTGGTCGCGGCGACGAACTTCGTCCGCTGCGGGCCGACGTGGCTGCGGACGAGCTTGATCGCCGCCTCGTTCGCCTCGGTGCCGCTGCTGGTGAAGAACACCCGCCCGTCGGCGCCGAGCAGGCCGAGCACCCGCTCGGCGAGCCGCACCTCGACGTCGTGCATGGCCAGGTTGCTGGTGTGCGCGACCTTGGCGACCTGGTTCGACACGGCGTCCACGAGCGCGGGGTGCGCGTGGCCGAGCGCGGAGACCGCGATGCCGCCGATCAGGTCGAGGTACTGGTTGCCGTCGACGTCCCACAGCCGACAGCCCTTGCCCTCGGTCAGGACCACCGGCGGCACGCCGTAGTTCGGCATCAGCGCCTGCGCGAACCGCTCCTGCCACTGCGCCGTGCTCATGCGTCGCCTCCTGTCGAGGTCACCATCGTGCCGATCCCTTCGTCGGTGAAGACCTCGAGCAGCAGCGCGTGCTCGAGGCGGCCGTCGAGTACGTGTGCGCGCGCCACACCACCCTGTACGGCATGCAGGCATGCTTCCATCTTCGGCAGCATGCCGGCATCCAGGTCGGGCAGCAGCTTCGCCAGCTCGTCCGCCGTCAGCGACGAGATCACCTCGGTCGAGTTCGGCCAGTCCCCGTAGAGGCCCTCGACGTCGGTCAGCACGACGAGCTTGCGCGCCCCGAGGCCGACGGCCAGCGCGGCCGCCGCGGTGTCCGCGTTCACGTTGTACACGGTGCCGTCGAGGCCGCGGGCGATGCTCGACACCACGGGGATGCGGCCGTCGTCGAGCAGGCTCTTCACGGCGCCCGGGTGCACCTCGGTCACCTCGCCGACCTGGCCGAGGTCGACCTCCTCGCCGTCCACGAGCGCGGTGCGCTTCTTCGCGATGAACAGGTTGGCGTCCTCGCCCGACATGCCGACGGCGAACGGGCCGTGCCCGTTGACCAGGCCCACCAGGTCGCGGTTGACCTGACCGACAAGGACCATCCGCACCACGTCCATGGTCTCAGGCGTGGTGACCCGCAGCCCGCCGGCGAACTGCGTGGGCACGCCGAGCTTCTCCAGGTGCGCGTTGATCTGCGGCCCGCCGCCGTGCACTACGACCGGCCGGATGCCCGCGTACCGCAGGAACACCAGGTCCTCGGCGAACGACGCCCGCAGCTTCTCGTCGGTCATCGCGTGGCCGCCGTACTTCACCACGACCGTCTTGTCGTGGAAGCGCTGCAGCCACGGCAGTGCCTCGATGAGGGTGCCGGCCTTGGCCAGCGCGGTGGCGCGGTCTCTGCTCATGGCCACCCCCGTCACGTCGAGTACGCCGAGTTCTCGTGGACGTACGCCGCCGTGAGGTCGTTGGTCCAGACGGTCGCCGAGTCTTCGCCCGCGGACAGCGACACGGTGATGGTCACCTCGCGGCCGCTCATGTCGACCTTCGCCCTGTCCTCGCCGCGCGCCCCCTCACGGCAGACCCAGACTCCGCCGACGGCGACGGCCAGCTCGTCCGGCTCGAAGACCGCACCCGTGGTGCCCACCGCGGAGAGGACCCGGCCCCAATTCGGGTCCTCTCCGTGGATGGCGCACTTCAGCAGGGCGCTGCGCGCCACCGCCCGGCCGACCTCGAGCGCGTCCGCCTCCGACGCTGCGTCGACGACGTCGATCCTTATGTCCTTGCTCGCGCCCTCCGCGTCCGCGACCAGCTCCCTAGCGAGGGTCGCGCACACGGTGGTGACGTGGCCGGCCAGCTCGTCCTCGCTCGGCGCGACGCCGCTGGCGCCGCTGGCCAGCAGCAGCACGGTGTCGTTGGTGGACAGGCAGCCGTCGGAGTCGACCCGCTCGAACGTCGTACGAGCGGCCGCGCCCAGCGCCCGCTCCAGGGTGTCCGCGTCGGCGACCGCGTCGGTGGTGATCACCACGAGCATGGTCGCCAGCGCCGGCGCGAGCATGCCGGCGCCCTTCGCCATGCCGCCTACGGTGTAGCCGTCTGCCTGCACCGCGGCGTTCTTCGGCCTGGTGTCCGTAGTCATGATGGCCGCGGCCGCGGCCGGGCCGCCGTCGTCCGTCAGCTGCCCGACGGCCGTCGGCACAGCGGCGAGCAGGTCGTCGATCGGCAGGTACTCGCCGATCAGGCCCGTCGAGCAGACCGCGACGTCCGCCGCGGAGACGTCCAGCTGTTCCGCCACCGTCTCCGCGGTGCGGTGGGTGTCCTGGAAGCCACGGCTGCCCGTACACGCGTTCGCGTTGCCGGCGTTGAGCACGACGGCGCGGACGATGCCGTCGGCCACCACCGGCTGCGACCACAGCACCGGCGCCGCCTTGACCCGGTTCGCCGTGAACACACCGGCGGCCGCGTAGTGCGGGCCGTTGTTCACGACGAGCGCGAGATCGGGTTTGCCGCTGGGCTTGATGCCCGCGGTCACCCCCGCCGCGCTGAAGCCTGCTGCCGACGTCACGCTCATGGTGCGACTCCCGCCATTGGTAGTCCGGTGATCTCCGGGAGGCCGAGCGCGAGGTTGGCGCACTGGATCGCCTGGCCTGCCGTGCCCTTGGTGAGGTTGTCGAGCGCGCAGATCGCGATCAGCCGCTCGGCGTCCTGGTCGACCGTCACCTGCACGTGGGCGGTGTTCGCACCGAGGGTGGCCGCGGTCGTCGGCCACTGCCCGTCCGGCAGCAGGTGCACGAACGGCTCGTCCGCGTACGCCTGCTCGTAGACCTGCCGCACCGGCGCCGCGGGGTCGGGCAGCTTGGCGCTGCAGGTGACCAGCTCGCCGCGCGGCATCGGCGCGAGCGTCGGCGTGAACGAGACCCTGACCGGCGCGCCCGCGGCGTCGCCGAGGCCCTGGATGATCTCGGGGGTGTGCCGGTGTCCGCCGCCGACGCCGTACGGGCTCATCGCGCCCATCACCTCGCTGCCCAGCAGGTGCGGCTTCATCGCCCGGCCGGCGCCCGAGGTGCCGGACGCCGCGACGATCACCGCCTCCGGCTCCACCACACCCGCGGCGAACGCGGGGACGAGCGCGAGCAGCACGGCCGTCGGGTAGCAGCCGGGCACGGCGACCCGGCGGGCGCCGGCGAGCTTCTCCCGCGCGGCGGGCAGCTCCGGCAGCCCGTACGGCCAGGAGCCGTAGTGCTCGCCGCCGTACCAGCGCTGCCACGCGGCCGGGTCGCGTAGCCGATGGTCGGCCGCGCAGTCGACGACGAGCGTCGACTCCGGCAACGTCGCCGCGATCGCGGCCGAGTGCCCGTGCGGCAGCGCGAGGAACACCACGTCGTGCCCGGCGAGCTGTTCGACCGTGGTCTCGGTGAGCATCCGGTCGGTGAGCCCGGTCAGCTGCGGGTGATGCTCACCCAGCCGGGTGCCGGCGTTGCCGGCGGCGGTGACCGCACCGACCTCGAACTGCGAGTGGGCGAGCAGCAGGCGCAGCAGCTCCCCACCGGCGTACCCACTCGCACCGGCAACCGCGACCCGCCATGCCATGCATACCCTCCCTCTCGACAGCATCATTATGCAACTTACCGCGAGAGTATGCAACCGGACACCGGCAGCCCGCAGCACCCGGCGATGGCACGGCTGGGGGTGCGGGTGCCGGTGAAGACGTGACGGGCGAGCGGTATGGAGAGCCGGTGTGACGGACCGACGCGGCGGTAGCGATGGCGAATGCGGGGTACGCGCGATGCCGGCGGTGTCGGACGGCGGCGCGCTGGGCGAATGCGGGCGCGATGCCGGCGGTGTCGGACGGCGGCGCGCTGGGCGAAAGCGCGCAGGCCGGCTGGCGCGGCGCCGGCGGCGGATGGGGGGGACCGGTGGTGCCGGACCGGCGTGGCCCGGGCGACGCCGGGTGCGCTGACGAGGGTGCGGCGCTGCCCTGCACGCAGCGGCGCCCGGCAGGGCTGGGCGAAGCGCGCCGGAAACGGCGGCCGAGGTGGGCGGCTGGCACTGGCTACGCCACCGGCGATGTCGGATGCACGGGCGAAGAGGCGGCCCGGGCACCGTGCCGGCGGTGGCGTCGGGCCGGGTAACTCGGGCATGCCGAGCGAAGGGCGCGGGCGATGCCGGATGCGCGGGCAAGGAGCACGCCGGTGGCTGGCACCGTACCGGCAGTGCCGCGCTGCCGGCCGCTTCGAGCTGCGCCGGTCGGCGCGGACAGCGCCGGGTCAGCCCGACCGCCCGGGTCAGCAGCTCGGCCGCCGCCGGGAGAGCCAGGTCAGCTCCGGGCCGGCCGCCACCTCGCGCTGAGGCCGGGCCGGCCAGGGGGCGGGCGAAGGCCGTGGGGCCGGCCAGCGCCGGGGCCGAGGCCCGGGCCCGGGCCGGCCAGGGTCGCGCACAGGCGGTGGGGCCCGCCAGCGCAGCGGGCCGGCGCGTTGGCCCAGGCCCGGGTGTCAGGTGGCTGGGTCGGTGGGGCCGTAGGGGCGGATGCGCAGGGCGCGGGCGTCGCCGGCTGTGATGGGGGTGGTTTGGGCCAGCAGGGCGTCGGCGGTGTCGTGGCCGGCGTGGAAGTACCTGCCGGTGAGTGCGTCCAGGCGGCCGGTGGCGATCTCGCGGATCAGGTCGCAGACGTTCGAGACCGGGAAGTACTTGTCCGCCGGGTGGTCCTGCCACATAGCCATCCCTGCGGTCATGTCGGTACGGACCAGGCCCGGTGAGACGTCGAAGATGGCGACGCCCGCTGCGCGCAGCGGCTCGGCCACCGAGTCGGTCACGCGCATCAGGGCGCCCTTGGACGCGGCGTACGCGGAGTACTCGGGCACCCGGCGACTGCCCAGGCCGCTGGCGAGGTTCACGATCCTGCCGCTGCTACGCCGCACCATGCCCGGCGCCACGGCATGCAGGAAGGCCGCGGGGCCGCGGAGGTTCACCTCCACCACCCGCCACCACTCGTCCGGGTCGATCTCCCACAGCGGTCGCTCCGCCGACTCGATCTGGCCGGCGTTGTTGACCAGCAGGTCGATGCGGCCGAACCGCTCCTCCACCGCCGCGACGAACTCGTGGACGGCCCCGACATCGGTCGCGTCCGCCGCCGCCCAGTGCACCCGCTCGCCGCTGGGGTCACAGGCCGCCGCCACCTCCGCCAGCCGCGCGGGGTCCCTGGCCAGCAACGCCACCCGCATGCCCGCGGCGGCCAGCGACTCCGCGATCGCCCGGCCGATCCCCCGGCTGGCGCCCGTGACGAGCGCTACCTGTCCTTCGACGGCGTCCAACGGCCGGCTCCTCTCAGCGAAACGAGCGAACGTACGACGGTCAGGCGCCGCGCAGCACGGCCCCGGTACGCGAGGCGGCCGCTGCCACGGCCGCGTCCCGTACCGCCGCGGCGTCCTGCGCGGTGAGCGTGCGGTCGGGTGCGCGCAGCGTCATCGAGTACGCCAGCGACTTCTGCCCGCTGCCGATCTGCTCGCCGGTGTAGACGTCGAACAGCCGCAGGTCCTCCAGCAGCTCCCCCGCACCGTCGCGCAGCGCCGCCTCGACGTCGGCCACCGGCACGTCCGCGGCCACCACGAGCGCCACGTCGACCAGCGCCGGCGGGTACCCGGAGATCGCGGGTGCGGTGACCTGCCGCCCCCGGTCGACCGGCAGCGCGGTCAGGTCCAGCTCGGCCGCGCACGCGCGGGCGGGCAGGTCCCACGCCTCGACGGCCCGCGGGTGCAGCTCACCCGCGTAGCCCACCACGGTCTCGCCGACGCACAGCTGCGCGCACCGGCCCGGGTGCCACGGCGCGTGGTCGCCAGCGCGTACGTCGAGCGCCACCCCGGCCTCCGCGGCCACCACGCGGGCGGCCTCCACCGCATCCGCCCAGTCGGCCGGACGGCCAGCGCCCCACCAGCCGTCGGGCTCACGGGCACCGGCCAGCACGACGGCGACGTGCTCGCGCTCGTCCGGCAGGCCGGCGTCCAGCGCGGCCAGCTCGTCGTCGCTCGGCCGCCGGTCCACCCTGGCCCGGTTCGCCGCCTGCGCGCTCTCCCCGCCGGCCAGGTACGCGGCCCCGGCCTCGAAGATCGCGACATCGGTCGTGCCCCGCCCGACGTTGCGGCGCAACGCGCGGAACAGCCCGGGCAGCAGCGTCGTACGCAGCAGCGGCTGCTCGTCGGACATCGGGTTCACCAGCCGCACCGCACCGCGCCTGGGGTCGTCGGCGGCTAGCGTCAGCGCGTCGAAGTCCGCGTCGGACGTCCACGGGTGGGTCACCACCTCCACGTAACCGGCGTACGCGAGGGCGCGGCCCATCCGCCGCCTGAACCGCTGCCGCTCGGTGAGCCCCCGGCCGGGCGGCGGGGTGGGCAGCAGCTCGGGGATCCGCTCGTAGCCCTCCAGCCGCGCGACCTCCTCGACCAGGTCGGCCGGGTCGCGCAGGTCCGGGCGCCACGACGGCGGCCGCACCGTCAGCGTCGCGCCCGCCTCGACCGCGCAGCCGACCTGCTCCAGTCGGCGGGTGGCCAGGACGGTGTCGACAGGCAGCCCGATCGTGCGCTCCGGCAGGTCGGGCGCGAGCTCGATAGTCGCCGGCTCGTACTCGGCGCCGGTCACGGTCAGCGCGCCGACGGTGGCGCCGCCGTACTCGGCGAGCAGCTCCGCGGCCCGCTGCAGCGCGGGTACGGCGATCTCCGGGTCGATGCCGCGCTCGAACCGCCGCGACGCCTCGCTCGGCAGCTTGTGCCGGCGTACGGCGCGGCCGATGGACGGCGGGTCCCACCACGCCGCCTCGAGCAGCAGGTCGACGGTCTCGTCGCTGATCTCCGAGTCCGCGCCCCCCATCACCCCGGCCAGCGCCACGGCGCCGGTCTCGTCCGCGACCACCATGTCGTCCGGGTCGAGCCGCCGCAGCGAGTGGTCGATGGTGGTCAGCTGCTCGCCCGGCCCGGCGCGCCGCACCACGATCTCGCTGCCGAGCTTCGCGGCGTCGAACGCGTGCATCGGCTGGCCGAGCTCCAGCATCACGTAGTTCGTCACGTCGACCGCGAGCGACACCGAGCGCACGCCCGCGTAGTGCAGCCGGGTGCGCAGCCACAGCGGGCTCGGCCGGCTCGGGTCCAGGCCGGTGACGGTGAGCGCGCTGAACCGCCGGCAGCCGGTCTCGTCCTCGATCCGCACCGGCCAGCCCGCGGGGTCGGGGTCCGGCACCTTCACCAGGTCGCGCGGGTCCCGGAACGCCGCGTCCGTCACGTACGACAGCTCCCGCGCCAGCCCCCTGATCGACTCCAGGTGCCCGCAGTCGGGGGTGATCTCCATGTCGGCGACGCTCTCGCGCAGGACGATCACCTCGGTGGCGTCGGCGCCGATCTCGCCGGTGCCTGGCTCGAGCACGAGGATGCCGGTGTGGTCGTCGCCGATGCCCAGCTCGAGCACGGAGCAGATCATGCCGTCGCTGATCCTGCCGTACGTCTTGCGCGCGGTGATCTCGAACCCGCCGGGTAGTACGGCGCCCGGCAGCGCGACGAGCACCCGGTCGCCGACGACGAAGTTGCTCGCGCCGCAGATGACCCCGCGCGGCCCGTCGTCGGCGTTGTGCGCGCCGACGTCGACGCGGCAGAACCTGATCGGCTTCTTGAACTCGGTGAGCTCCTCGATCTCGCGCACCTCGCCGATCACCAGCGGGCCGGTGAGGTCGGCGCCGTACTCGGCGACACCTTCGACCTCCATGCCCAACGGCACCAGCGCATCGCCGATCGCCCGGCCGGTGAGATCGGCCGGTACGTCGACGTGCTCGCGTAGCCAGCTGACCGGAGCGCGCATCAGATCTCCGTCCCGAACGGGAGGGCGTAGCGGACGTCGCCCTCGAACATGTCCCGCATGTCGTGCGAGTCGTGCCGGAACATCAGGGTGCGGTCGACCCCCATGCCGAAGGCGAAGCCGCGGTAGCGGTCGGTGTCGACGCCGCAGGCCCGCAGCACCCGCGGGTTGACCATGCCGCAGCCACCCCACTCGATCCAGCCCTCGGACGAGCAGGTGCGGCACGGCCGGTCCGGGTTGTCCACCGACGCGCCGTGGCAGACGAAGCACTCCAGGTCGAACTCCGCGGACGGCTCGGTGAACGGGAAGAACGACGGTCGCCACCTGATCCGCTGCTGCGCGCCGAACATGGCGCGCGCGAAGTGCACCAGCGTGCCGTGCAGGTGCGCCATGGACAGGCCCTCGTCGACGGCGAGGCCCTCGATCTGGTGGAAGACCGGTGAGTGCGTGGCGTCGAACTCGTCGGTGCGGTACACCCGGCCGGGCGCCACCACGTACACCGGCACGCCGCGGCTCAGCAGCGCCCGCGCCTGCACCGGCGACGTGTGCGTACGCAGCACCCGGCGGCCGGACTCAGGCGCGACGAAGAACGTGTCCATCATCGTCCTGGCCGCGTGGTCGGGCTGGAAGTTGAGCGCGTCGAAGTTGTGCCACTCGGTCTCGACCGCGGGACCTTCGGCGATCTCCCAGCCCATGCCGACGAAGAAGTCGCCCATCCGGTCCATCAGCGTGGTCACCGGATGGCGGGCGCCGACGGCGTGCCGGTTCGTCGGCAGCGTGACGTCGACCCGCTCGTCGGCGAGCACCCGCTCGTCGCGCTCCGCCTCCAGCTCGGTCTGGCGCTGCGCCAGCGCCTGCTCCACCGCCTTGCGCGCGGCGCCCATCCGCTTGCCGGCCTCGGCGCGGGCGGCCGGCGGCAGCGCGCCGATCTCCGCGTTCGCCAGCCGCAGCGGCGAGCGGTCACCGAGGTGCGCGACCTTCGCGGCGTGCAGTGCGTCGAGGTCGGCTGCCGCACTGATCGCCGCGAGCGCCTCGTCGCGCATCGCGGTGACGTTCTCCTCGTGCAGGCTGGTGACCTCGACGGGGTCGTAGTTCTTGTTGGGTGCAGACATGGAAATACGGCACTCCCGGATGGGGCGGATCGGCCCCGCGAGTCTACTGACACTGACGTGGCTTGCCGCGAAGCGGCGCCCGCCAGGTCACAGGTAAGGAGGCGACCCGGCGGGCAACGAAAATCGGAACATCGCACCGCCGGCCGCCGAGCGGCCGAGCGCGATGGTGCCGCGGTGCGCCTCGACCAGACCCTTGACGATGTACAGCCCGAGCCCGGTGTTGCCCCGCCTGTGGTTGCCCCGCCAGAACCGGGTGAACACGCTCGGCGCGAGCTCGGCGGGGATGCCCTCCCCGGCGTCGCTCACGCTAACGGAGACGCCGGCCTCGCCGGTGTCCCCTACCTCGGCACTGGGTTCTACCACGATGCTGATCTTACCGTCTCCGTGCCGTACGGCGTTGTCGACCAGGTTGGCGAGGATCTGCTCGACCTTGTCGCTGTCCAGCCAGAGGTCGGGCAGCTCACCGTGCACCGCGATCTCGAACCGGTCCGCGTCGTCACCGGCGGCCACCCGCCCGGCGACCAGCCGGTGCGCCAGCCGGCCGACGTCCACCACGGAGCGCCGCAGCTCCAGCCGGCCGCTCTCGATCCGCGACACGTCCAGCAGGTCGCCGATCAGCCTGGTCAGCACGTCCGCGTCGTACTCGACGGTGCGGAGGATCGCCTGGCGCTGCTCGTCGGTGAACTTGTCCCACTTGGTGAGCAGGGTCGCGGTGAAGCCCTTCACGCTGGTCAGCGGCGAGCGCAGCTCGTGCGCGACGGTGGACACCAGGTCCGCCCTGCTGCGCTCCCACCGCGCACGGGAGGCGCCGTCGCGCAGCGTGATCACCAGCTGCTGCAGCGGCCCGGCGCGTCGGCTGCGCACGTACCTCGCGCTGACGTCGAGCTGCGGGCCGTCCAGGCCGAGGCGCAGCAGGCGGGCCGGCTGCCTGGTGCGGCTGGGCAGGCCGCCGTACGGGTCGGTGCACTTCCACCAGTCGTGCCCGTCGTCGTCGCGCAGCGGCAGCAGCCCGTCGTACTGCTTGCCGAGCGCGGCCGACCGGTCGACTCCGGTCAGCGCCGCCGCAGCGGTGTTGAACACCGTGACGCGGCCGCGGGCGTCGGCGACGACCAGCCCGTCGGGCAGCAGGTCCGCAGCCACCTGGAAGCCGTCGTCGGGCACCGTTGCACCGAACTGCGACTCCGTCATGTGACAGGCCTTCCCCGAGACTGCGCGTCACCTGCACCTTTACGACGAACCGGGCACCCGTTCGTCGCCCTGCCTAACGACGTGCCCCGCCGCGCGTTGCGCACCTGACGAGGCATACATACACAATGCAGCGGAGACGGACAAGTTCAAGCTCTCCGCGCGCCCGTGGATCGGCACCGAGACGGCCTGGTCGGCCAGGGCAAGCGCCTCCGCCGGCAGCCCCCACGCCTCGTTCCCGAACAGCCACGCGGTCGGCCGGCTCAGCCGGCCGGCGGAGCCGAGCTCGTCGATGGTCACAGGCGCGTCCGCGGCCGCGGCCAGGACCTGCAGGCCAGCGGCCCGGGCGGCCGCGGCCACGTCCGCCACCGCACAGTCGGTCACGACCGGGAGGTGGAACAGGCTGCCGGCCGCCGACCGTACGCACTTGCCGTTGTACGCCTCCACCGAGGCGTCGGTGAAGACGACCGCGTCCGCGCCGGCCGCGTCCGCCGTCCGCAGCACGGTGCCGGCGTTGCCCGGGTCCCTGACGTGCACCAGCACCACCACCAGCCGCGGCGCTGCCGCGAAAACCGCCGGCAGCTCCACATCGAGGTACCGGCAGCTCGCCACCAGGCCCTGCGGTTGGACGGTGTCGGCCAGCGCCGCGAGCGCGGGCTCGGTGACCAGGTGCACCTCCACCGCGGCCGCGCGCGCCCGGTCGAGCAGCTCCTGGTGCCGCTCGACGGCCTGGCCGGTGGCGAACAGCTCGACGCCGTCGACGGTGGGGAGCGCGAGCACCTCGCGCACCGCCTGCGGCCCCTCCACGAGAAACCGCCGCGCCTTCGTTCTGAAGGCGCGGCGGTGTAGTCGCTTCGCCGCTTTGACTCGCGCGGAACGCTCGTCGAGCAGACCGGCCGACACGGCGGGTCAGCTCGCCGCGCTACCGCTCGGCTGAGCCTTCTTCGCGACGTCGACGAGGGCGGCGAACGCCTTCGGCTCGCTGACGGCCAGCTCGGCCAGCATCCGCCGGTCGACCTCGACGCCGGCCAGGCGCAGGCCCTGGACGAACCGGTTGTACGTCATGCCGTTGCTGCGTGCGGCGGCGTTGATGCGCTGGATCCACAGCCGGCGGAACTCGCCCTTGCGAGCGCGCCTGTCGCGGTGCTGGTACACCATCGAGTGGAGGACCTGCTCCTTGGCCTTGCGGTACAGGCGGGACCGCTGGCCCCGGTACCCCTCGGCCGCCCCGAGGATCTCCCGGCGCTTCTTGTGGGCGTTGACCGCCCGCTTCACGCGTGCCACGTGTGTACTCCTCCGTTATCGAGCCGATGCGAACGCATCGGATCTGTTGCCGCCGACGCTTACTTCTTACCGAGCAGGCGCTTGATGTTCCGCGCATCCGCCTTGCTCGCCTGCACGTTCGCCGCCAGCCGCCGGGTCAGCGTGCTCGGCTTGTGCTCGAGGTAGTGACGCCGGTTCGCCTGCTGCCTGACGACCTTGCCTGTGCCGGTCAGCTTGAACCGCTTCTTGGCACCACTGTGCGTCTTGTTCTTGGGCATACTCGGCCCTGTCCTCCTCCACCTACGTCCCAGGACCGGCCGCGTAGCCGACGGCTGGGTGTTCTCTGCGTCAGACCTCGGCCACGTCGGCGTCGCTGGCTTGCTCAGCCTTCCTCTGCGCCGGCTCGGCCCGCCGCTTGTGCGGCGCGACCACCATGATCATGTTCCTGCCGTCCTGCTTCGGCGCCGACTCCACGTAGCCGTGCTCGTCGATGTCGTCGGACAGCCGCTTCAACAGCCGCGCGCCGAGTTCCGGCCTGGACTGCTCGCGGCCACGGAACATGATCGTGACCTTGACCTTGTCGCCTTGCTTCAGGAACCGCTCGACGTGGCCCTTCTTGGTGCTGTAGTCGTGCGGGTCGATCTTCGGGCGCAGCTTGATCTCCTTGATCACCGTCTGCGCCTGGTTCTTCTTCGCTTCCCTGGCCTTGATCGCGGACTCGTACTTGAACTTGCCGAAGTCCATGAGCTTGGCCACGGGCGGGCGCGCGGTCGGCGCAACCTCGACGAGGTCGAGGTCGGCCTCCTGAGCGAGTCGCAACGCGTCTTCGATGCGGACGATCCCTACCTGCTCCCCGTTGGGACCGACCAAGCGCACCTCAGGGACGCGGATGCGGTCGTTCACTCGGAAGTCAGTGCTGATGAGGCCTCCTCAGTCCGTGGGGCACTGTTCGTCTGGTCTTGTTCTCTCGACTGTCTGTCCGGCTGACGGCTGCGGGGCCGGCTCGCGTCACCAGGAAGCAAAAACGGCCTCGCATCACAGGCGAAGCCGACCAAGTACGACGCGGCTGGTCCCCCGCGTCGGGCCCGCAGCTCCGGGCCAAGTGGACCCGCAAGCCAGCTATGACCGCGGGTGGGAGGTCGACCTCCGCTTGTGCACCGAGACCCGTCAGCAGGTCTCGGCAGGGGCCAAGAATAACAGGCGGCCGACCGTACTGCCGCGCAGCCGGTCAGTCACCGCCAGAACCGAGTGTACGGGGTCAGCGGCGGGCCGGGCGCTTGTTGCGCGGCCGCTTCCCCGACGGCTTTACCGACTTCGCCACCGGGGTCGCGGCCACCGCGGCCGCGTCCGCAGCCGCCTGGCGCTCGGTCGTCACCAGCGCGTGCACGAGGACGGCGAGCAGCGCGCCGAGCAGCGGCGCGACCAGGAACACCCACACCTGCGACAGGGCCTCGCCACCGGCGAAGATCGCCGGCCCCAGGCTGCGCGCTGGGTTCACCCCGCCACCACTGATCGGGATGGTCATCAGGTAGCTGACGGTGAACGCGGCGCCGACGGTGAGGCCGACGAACGCGGAGTTCGCCACCCTGCTGGTCACGGCGAGCACCACGAACACGAACAGGAACGTCGCGAGCATCTCGACGAAGAACGCCCCGCCGATCTCCGTGTTCGTCTGCGACAGCTCGCCGAAGCCGTTGTTGCCGTACAGCTGCTGGCTCACCCCGTTGACCTGCGACCTGACCACGACGATCACCGCGGCACCGAGGATGCCGCCGAGCAACTGCGCGAGCCAGTACTGGATGCCGATGCCGACCTTCATCCGGCCGGAGAGCACGAAGGAGAGCGTCACCGCGGGGTTCAGGTGGGCACCGGAGACCGGGCCGACCGCGTAGACCAGCGCCAGCAGCGCGAAGCCGAAGGCGAGTGCGATGCCGAGCGTGCCGATGTCCTTGCCGGCAAAGACGGCGGCTCCGATGCCGGCGCTGACCAGCATCGCGGTGCCGACGAACTCGGCGCCCATCTTCTTGAATTCCACGACCGTCCTCCCGGACCGATACGCCTCTGGCCACCGAAGGGTAGCGACCGTGGCCACCTGCTCCAACAGCCCCCACCCGTTGAGCGCCCGGACGACCACGTTGTGGCTGCGCCGCGGACCGTCCGGCAGGATGCCTGGATGACCGCGCAGCCCGTGCCACCGACCGGCGCCCAGTTCCCCATCGTCGCCGGGCCGTACCAGGCCGTCGTCACCGAGGCCGGGGCCACGCTGCGCAACTGCACCTGGCGGGGGCTGCCGGTGCTCGCCGGGTTCGCCACCGACGCCGCGTGCGACGGCGCCCACGGCCAGCTGCTCGCGCCGTGGCCGAACCGGGTCGACCGCGGCCGCTACGCCTTCGACGGGGTCGACCACCAGCTCGACGTCACCGAGCCGGCCGCGGACAACGCCATCCACGGCCTCGTCCGGACCGCCAGGTGGCAGCCGGTGCACCACGACGAGGCGACCGTGACGCTGACCCACCGGCTGCTGGCCCAGCCCGGCTACCCGTTCGTGCTCGACCTGACGGTGACGTACGCACTGCACGAGGAGACCGGCCTTACGGTGACCACCTCGGCAAGGAACGTCGGCGGGTGCGCGGCGCCGTGGGGCACCGGGCACCACCCGTACCTCACGCCTGGCCTGCCGTCCGTACGGGAGTGCACGCTGCGGCTGCCAGCGGCCAGCTACCTGGTCGCTGACGACAGGCACATCCCGCGGGAACGGGCACCGGTCGCCGACACCGGCTACGACTTCCGCACCGGCCGGGTCATCGCGGACCATCCGCTCGACCCGGCCTTCGGCGACCTGGCCAGGGATGCCGATGGGCTCGCGCACGCGTCCGTCACCGCACCCGACGGCGCGACCAGCGCGTTGTGGTGCGACACCGCGTACCCGTGGCTGCAGGTCTTCACCGGCCACACGCTCGCGCCGGCGCGCCGGTTCGCGGCCGTCGCCGTCGAGCCGATGAGCTGCCCGCCGAACGCGTTCGTCACCGGCACCGACCTGGTACGGCTCGACCCCGGTGCGCAGTGGTCCGGCCGCTGGGGCGTCAGGTTCCGGCCCGGGCGCGAGATGATGGCAGCCACATGACAGTCGCCACCACGCTCCCCAGGCCCACGACCACCGACGCCGACACGCTCTTCGACGCGTTCGCCGACTGGGCGGACGGCGAGGGCCTGGGCCTCTACCCGCACCAGGAGGAGGCGCTCATCGAGCTCCTCTCCGGGGCGAACGTCATCCTCAGCACCCCCACAGGCTCCGGCAAGAGCCTGGTCGCGACCGGCGCGCACTTCGCCGCGCTGGCCGACGGGCGGCGGACGTTCTACACCGCACCGATCAAGGCGCTGGTGTCGGAGAAGTTCTTCGCCCTCTGCGAGGTCTTCGGGCCGGCCGACATCGGGATGCTCACCGGGGACGCCAGCGTCAACCCGGACGCCCGGGTGATCTGCTGCACCGCGGAGGTGCTCGCCAACCTCGCCCTCCGCGAGGGCGAGCGCGCCGACATCGGCCAGGTGGTGATGGACGAGTTCCACTTCTACGCCGACCCGGACCGCGGCTGGGCCTGGCAGGTGCCACTGCTCGAGCTGCCGCAGGCCCAGTTCGTGCTGATGTCCGCGACGCTCGGCGACGTCAGCAGGTTCGAGACCGACCTCACCAGGCGCACCGGGCGGCCCACGGCGGTCATCGCGTCGGCGCAGCGGCCGGTGCCGCTGACCTTCAGCTACGCCATGACCCCGATGCACGAGACGCTCGAGGAGCTGCTGACCACCCACCAGGCGCCGGTGTACGTCGTGCACTTCACCCAGGCCGCCGCACTCGAACGCGCGCAGGCGCTGATGAGCGTGAACGTCTGCAGCCGGGCGGAGAAGGACGCCATCGCCGCGAAGATCGGGAACTTCCGCTTCACGGCGGGCTTCGGGAAGACGCTGTCGCGGCTGGTGCGGCACGGCATCGGCGTACACCACGCGGGCATGCTGCCGAAGTACCGGCGGCTGGTGGAGACGCTGACGCAGGCCGGCCTGCTGAAGGTCGTGTGCGGCACCGACACGCTCGGCGTCGGCATCAACGTGCCGATCCGCACCGTGCTCTTCACCGGCCTGTCCAAGTACGACGGCACGTCGACCAGGCTGCTGCACGCCCGCGAGTTCCACCAGATCGCCGGTCGTGCCGGGCGGGCCGGCTACGACACCGTCGGCACCGTCGTCGTGCAGGCGCCCGAGCACGTGATCGAGAACGAGAAGGCGCTGGCGAAGGCCGGCGACGACCCGAAGAAGCGGCGCAAAGTGGTGCGCAAGAAGCCACCGGCGGGTGCGATCGGCTGGGGCGAGCCCACGTTCGAACGGCTGGTCGCCGCCGACCCCGAACCGTTGACGTCGCAGTTCGTCGTCAGCCACGCGATGCTGCTGAACGTCATCGGGCGGCCGGGCGACGCGTTCACCGCCATGCGCAAGCTGCTCACCGACAACCACGAGCCGCCGCAGGCCAGGCGCGGGCACATCCACCGCGCGATCGCCATCTACCGCGCACTGCTGGCCGCCGGCGTCGTCGAGCAGCTGGCCGCGCCGGATGCCGACGGCCGCACCGTGCGGCTCACCGTCGACCTGCAGTTCGACTTCGCGCTCAACCAGCCGCTGTCGCCGTTCGCGCTCGCCGCCATCGAGCTGCTCGACCCGGTCTCGCCGAGCTACCCGCTGGACGTCGTGTCGGTCATGGAGTCGGTGCTCGACGACCCGCGACAGGTGCTGTCCGCACAGCGGTACAAGGCCCGCGGTGAGGCCGTCGCCGCGATGAAGGCCGACGGCATCGAGTACGACGAGCGGATGGAGCTGCTCGAGGAGGTCACGTACCCGCAGCCGCTGGCCGAGCTGCTCGACGCCGCGTACGAGATGTACCGGCAGGGCCACCCGTGGGTCGCCGACCACGAGCTGAAGCCGAAGTCCGTCGTGCGCGACATGTACGAACGCGCCATGACGTTCGTCGAGTACGTGAGCTTCTACGGGCTCGCCCGCTCGGAGGGGCTGGTGCTGCGCTACCTCGCCGACGCGTACAAGACGCTGCGGCAGACGGTGCCGACCGAGGCCCGCACGGAGGAGCTGACCGACCTGATCGAGTGGCTCGGCGAGCTGGTGCGGCAGGTCGACTCCAGCCTGGTGGACGAGTGGGACCGGCTGACCAACCCGGTCGAGGCGGACGACGAGCCCGAGGTGCGGCGGCCGACCACGCTCACCGGCAACATCAGGGCGTTCCGGGTGCTCGTACGCAACGCCCTGTTCCGGCGGGTGGAGCTGGCCGCGCACCGGAGGTACGAGGAGCTCGGCGAGCTCGACGCCGAGGCCGGCTGGGACGCCGACGCCTGGGCAGGCGCGCTCGAACCGTACTTCGCCGAGCACGACGACATCGGCATCGGCCCGGACGCCCGCGGCCCGCGGCTGCTGCTCATCGACGAGCAACCCGACAGCTGGCTGGTGCGGCAGATCTTCGACGACGCGGCCGGGGACCACGACTGGGGCATCAGCGCGGAGATCGACCTCGCCGCGTCCGACGCCCAGGGCACCGCC
Organism: Streptosporangiales bacterium; assembly: GCA_009379825.1. Classification (NCBI taxonomy): domain Bacteria; kingdom Bacillati; phylum Actinomycetota; class Actinomycetes; order Streptosporangiales; species Streptosporangiales bacterium. Next base: position 181,811 of record WHTA01000002.1, on the reverse strand, counting down.
GCCGTCCGCGTCACGGCCGTCGACCGGCTCTGACCGCCGATGGCCGTCGTCAGCTACCGCGCGCTCGCGGCCCGGGTGCTCACGCTGCCGGCACGGCTCGGGCCGGTGCGGCTGGTCGGCGTGGACGGCCCGACCGGGTCTGGGAAGTCCACGTTCGCCGGTCGGCTGGCCGACGCGTTGCGCTCGGCCGGCAGCGACGTGACCCTGCTGCACACCGACGACCTGCTCGACGGCTGGGCGGACACCGTGACGTTCTGGCCGCGGCTGGAGAGCTGGGTGCTCGCGCCGCTGCGCGACGGCAAGCCCGGCGGCTACCGGCCCTACGACTGGTACGCGGGCGCGTTCGGCGCCGACTGGACCCAGGTGCCGGCGACCGGGGTGCTGATCCTCGACGGCGTGACGTCGACCAGGCGAGCCGCCGCGCCCGACCTCACCCTGGCCGTCTGGATGAGCATGCAGCCTTCGCGCTCCCTGGCACGCGCGATCGACCGCGACGGCGAGGCGATGGCGGGCGAGCTCACCGCCTGGCACGACCGCGAGCAGGCCCACTTCGCCATCGACGACACCCCGGCACGCGCCGACCTCCTGGTCGACGGCGACCCACGTCTCCCCCACGACCCGGCCGCGGAGTTCGTGACCGGCTAGCCGGCGTTACTCGACGATCTTGGCGATGGGGAGCTCGAGGATGTCGCGGGCGCCTGCGGTCTTCAGCGCAGGGATCAGCGTGTTGATGCCGACCTTCGGCACCACCGTGCCCACCGCGTGGTCGCCGTTCGCCAGCGAGGTGACGGTCGGCGAGCCGAGCGCGGGCAGCTGGTCGAGTACCGCGGACAGCTGGTCCGCGGAGACGTTCAGCATCAGGTAGACGTTGCCGCGCGCCGTGATCGCACCCCGCAGCAACAGCAGGATGTCCTCCATCGCGGCACGCTTCTCCGGGTCCTCGTACGCGGCCCGGTTCGCGACGACCTCGGTGCGGCTGGTGAGCAGCGTGTGCACGATCTTCAGGCCGTGCTTGCGCAGCGACGAGCCGGTCTCCGTGACGTCGACGACCGCGTCCACGATGTCGGGCACCTTCGCCTCGGTCGCGCCGTACGACGGCACGATCCGCGCCTTCACCCCGATCTCGTCGAAGTACCTGCGGGTCAGCTGCGGGTACTCGGTCGACACCCGGACGCCCTCAGGCAGGTCCTCGCCGCGCTCGATCTCCTGGTCGGCCGGCACGGCGAGCACGATGCGAACCGGGTTGCTCGTCGCCTTGGAGTACTCCAGCTCCCCGAGGCTCACCACGTCCGCGCCGGTCTCCGTGATCCAGTCGCGGCCGGTGATGCCGACGTCGAACAGCCCCTGCTCGAGGTAGACGGGGATCTCCTGCGGCCGCAGGAACCGCACCCGCTCGACCCGCGGGTCGTCGACGGCGGCGTGGTAGTCACGGCTGGAGCCGCGGCGCACGGCGAGGTCGGCGGCCTCGAACAAGTCGATGGTCGCGGCTTCCAGGGAACCCTTGGGCAGGACGAGCGAGAGCACGACGTGAACCCTTCAGAGTCGGACGAAGAGACGGTGAACGCGAACTAACGAGCGGTCGGCACCCGATGTCGTAGGTCGCGGAGGACGACGGCTGCCTCGACAGCTGCCATCGTCGCCTCCCATCCCTTGTCCTCGTGGCTTTCGGCAAGCCCACAGCGATCCAACCCCTGTTCCAGGGTGTCACAGGTGAGCACGCCGTTCCCGACCGGGGTGCCGGCGTCGAGCGCCACTCTGGTGAGGCCGTCGGTCACGCTGCGGCAGACGTACTCGAAGTGCGGCGTGCCGCCGCGGATGACGGCGGCCAGGCACACCACCGCGGCGTGTTCCCTGGCGAGGTGCTGCGCGACCACGGGCACCTCCATCGCGCCTGACACCCGCACGACCGTCGGTGTGATGTCGCACGCCTCCGCCGCCGCGGTGGCGCGGTCGAGCAACGCGTCGACGACCTCGGCGTTCCACCGGGTCGCCACGATCCCGACCGTGACTCCGGCGCCCTTCAGCGCCTGGATGTCGGGCCGCCCCGAGCCGCTCACTGCCGATCGCCTCCCTCGTCTGCTGTACGCGTCAAGTGTCGCCCACCGCCCTCGCCTCGTGCGGCACGGCGTCGGCGAGCCAGCTCACCTCGTGGCCGAGCCGGTCCCGTTTCGTCTGCAGGTAGCCGAGGTTCGCTGGCGTCGGTGCCGTGCGCGACGGCACCCGCGCGACGACGGACACGCCGTACGCGTCGATCGCCTGCTGCTTCACCGGGTTGTTCGTCATCAGCCGCACGCCGCGCACACCGAGATCCTTCAACACCTGCGCGGCGGCGGCGTAGTCGCGGTCGTCGACGGGCAGGCCGAGCGCGAGGTTCGCCTGTACGGTGTCCGCGCCGGCGTCCTGCAGCTCGTACGCGCGCAGCTTGCTGAGCAGCCCGATGCCCCTGCCCTCGTGGCCGCGGACGTACACGACCACACCGCTGCCGGCCGCGACGACCTCGGCCAGCGCCCGGTCGAGCTGTTCGCCGCAGTCGCACCGCTGCGACCCGAACGCGTCGCCGGTGAGGCACTCGGAGTGCACCCGCACGAGCACGTCGGTACCGCCGGCCACCTCGCCGTGCACCAGGGCGACGCACTCGTCACCCGTCGGCTCGTCCAGGTAGCCGTGCGCGGTGAACTGCCCGTGCCTGGTGGGCAACCGGGTCACCGACACCCGCCGCACCTGCTGCTGCTCGTGCCGCAGGTACGCAGCAACGTCGGAGACGGTCAGATACACGAGGCCGTGGGTCTCGGCGAACTCGGCCACGTGGTCGGGGCGGAGCATGGAGCCGTCATCGTTCACCAGCTCGGCGATTCCGGCCACCGGGGTCAGGCCGGTGAGCCGTACGAGGTCGACGCTGGCCTCGGTGTGCCCACGGCGGGCCAGCACGCCGCCTGCGCGGGCGGTCAGCGGGAACACGTGTCCCGGCCGCGCCAGCGCCGCAGGCTCGGTGTGCGCGTCGCCGAGCAGCCGCAGGGTGTGCGCCCGGTCGGCCGCGGAGACACCCGTGGTGATGCCGTCCTTGGCGTCCACGGAGACCGTCCACGCGGTGCGCTTCGCGTCCTCGTTCACGGCGGCCATTGGCGGCAGCCCGAGCTGCTGGGCCTTCGCCTCCGTCATCGGGGCGCAGACGATGCCGGTCGAGTGCCTGACGGTGAACCCGAGCACCTCAGGGCTCGCCAGCTCCGCGGCGAACACCAGGTCGCACTCGTTCTCCCTGTCCGGGTCGTCGACGACAACCACCGGCCGACCGGCCGCGAGCTCGTCGACGACCTGCCGCACCGTCTCGATGCTTCGTGCGCTCGGCAGTCCCTGCGCGCTCATGCCGGCACCTCCTCAAGCTCACCCGGCGCCGGCGTCTGCCGGCCGGACTGCCGAACCCAGCTGACGATGCCGACCACGCACAGCACGAAGAACACCACGTACGTGGTGGCGTAGACGACCAGCCCGTGCGAGTACGCCAACGGCACCCCGACCAGGTCGACGAGGATCCACACGAACCAGAACTCCACCCAGCCGCGGGCCTGCCCGTAGAACGCGACCAGGCTGCCGACGAAGATGTACGCGTCGGGCAGCGGCGACCAGGACGCACCGGTCTCGGCGAGCAGCCACGCGACTGCGGCGGTGCCGGCCGCGAGCACGGCGAGCATGCCGAGGCGGGCCCGCCAGCTCGCCCAGCGCACCTCGACCTGCTTGTTCTCCCGCCGCCCGCGCGCCCAGCGCCACCAGCCGTAGCCCGCGATGACGGCGATGGCGACCTGCCTGGCGGCGTTGCCGCCGAGGTGCGCGCCGACGCTCGCGGCGAACAGCAGGGCGCAGCTGGCGAGCTGCACCGGCCAGGTCGCGAGGCTGCGCTTGGCGGCGAGACCGACGACGGCTATCGCGCCGACGCTGCCGACCAGGTCGGTCCACCTGATCTCTTCGCTGCCCACGGTGAACGCGACGGAGTTCACCCAGGCCAGGACGTTCATGCGGTCGCCGCCTTCGCCCCGGTGAGGCGCTCGACGTACTTCGCGACGACGTCCACCTCGACGTTCACCGCGTCGCCAGGGCGTTTGCCGCCGAGCACCGTACGCCGCAACGTCTCCGGGATCAGCCCGATGGTGAACGTCTCGTCGGCGACGTCGGCGACGGTGAGGCTGACGCCGTCGACGGCGACCGAGCCCTTCACCGCGACGTAGCGCGCGAGCCGCGCCGGCAGCGCGAACGTCACCTCGGTCCAGTTCTCCCGCGGCTGCCAGCCGACGACCGTCGTCGTGTGGTCGACGTGCCCCTGCACGATGTGTCCGCCGAGTCGCTGGTCGGCCCGTACGGCGCGCTCCAGGTCGACCTGGCGTCCTGGGGTGAACGCACCGACGGTGCTGTGCGCGAGCGTCTCGCCCATCACGTCGACGGTGAACTCCCCGCCGGCGGGGTCGACCTCGGTCACGGTCAGGCAGACGCCGTCCACGGCGATCGAGTCGCCGGGCTTGGCATCGCTGGTGACCAGCGGCCCGCGGACGGTCAGCTCGGCCGAACCTGTGGACAGTCGCTCGATGGCGACGACGGCGCCCAGCTCTTCGACGATTCCGGTGAACATCGCCCGGTCTCCCTCACAGTCGGGCGCACCGGGGATTCACAACGCACACCGTGGCCGGGATCCACCTCGGCCGCGTGCCGCCGCGCGCTACCTCCCATCCGGACTTTCACCGTCGGTACCGGAATTTCACCGGATCAACCGGCCGATGGCTTCGGCCGGGTCGCGGACTATAACCGCCGGTTCGGATTTTCACCGACCCCGGAGCGCACGTTTCGCGTGTCGCCCCCAGTGTAGGCACCCGACCGCCGTACCGCGACATGTCGTCGATCACGCCGGCCGACCGGCGTGTCTCAGTGCCTGGACGGTCACGCCTTGCGCCGGTCGACGCCGACGCTCGAACCGGCGCTCTGCTTCGCGAAGACCAGCATCTCGTCGGCGACGGCGAGCACCTGGTGCGTGTTGGCGAAGTGCCTGTGCTCGTTGGTGGCCACCCCCGCCGACACGGTGACCAGCGGGATGTCGTGCTGCACCCCCCGCCGGTCGGTCACCTGCATGGTGCCGCGGACACGCTCGGCCTCGTCGTACAGCGTCAGCGAGTCCGCCTCGAACATGTCCGCGACGTCGCGGCACGCCGGCCTGGCCTGGTCGGCGGCGCAGGTCAGCACGAAGTCGTCGCCGTCGAGGTGCCCGACGAACGGTGGCGGCGCCAGGTCGGCGGCGACCCGCCGCAGTGTCGCCGCGAACATCGCGATGAGCTGGTCGCCGCGCGGGTGGCCGTAGATCTCGTTGAACGCGGCGAACCCGTCCAGGTCGAGCCGGCAGTACCCGAACGGGCGGCCGGCGGCCAGTCGCTCCTGCAGGTCCTGCCGCGCGCGACCGAACCCGGGCAGGCCGGTCACCGCCGCCATGGCGTTGCGCTCGCCGTGTCGTGCGACCGCCCATTCCAGCCGGTGCGCCAGCTCACCGGCGGACCAGGGCTGGCGCACGTAGTCGTCGACCAGGTCGCCGAAGGCGACGAGCTCGGCCGCCGACAGCGGTTCGGGCACCAGCGCCACCAGCGGCACGCCGGCGACCTTGAAGTCGGCCCGCAGGGTGCGCAGGCAGCGGTGCGGGTCGTCCGGGAGGTCGGTCAGGTCCACCAGCAGCACGTCCGGCCGGTCCCTGGCCACCGCCAGCTGCATCGCGCGCAGCTCACCGACGCGCCTGACCCGCCACCCCCCGGCCAGCTCCGCCGCGGACGCGGCCACGGCGTCGGCGGCCGAGACCCAGGCGAGCACGGTGCGCGTGGGCTGGTCGGCGGCGGGCAGCGCCTCGTTCATCGGTCGTGCGCGGCCTCGGCGCGCGCACGCAACCCGCGCACCGCAGCGGCGGGGTCGTCGCTGCCGTACACCGCGGACCCGGCGACGAAGACGTCCGCACCCGCCTCCGCGCACCGGCCGATCGTCTCTGCGTCCACGCCGCCGTCGACCTGCACCCACAGCTGCAGGTCGCCGTCGCGCACCAGCCGCCGTGCCCGCTCGATCTTCGGCAGCACGAAGTCGAGGAACTTCTGCCCGCCGAACCCGGGCTCGACGGTCATCAGCAGCAGCATGTCGATCTCGCCGAGCAGGTCCGCGTACGCCTCCACCGGCGTCGCCGGCTTCAGCCCGAGCCCGGCGCGGGCGCCGAGCGCTCGCAGCTCGCGCGCGGTGCGGACGGGCGCACGCGCGGCCTCCGCGTGGAACGTGACGCTCCCGGCACCCGCCTCGGCGTACTGCGGCGCCCACCGGTCCGGGTCGTCGATCATCAGGTGGCAGTCCAACGGCAGGCCGGCCGCCTTCACCAGCCCCTCGACGACGGGCAGCCCGATGGTCAGGTTCGGCACGAAATGCCCGTCCATCACGTCCACGTGCAGCCAGTCGGCGTCGCCCGCGACGACGCCCGCCTCCTCCGCCAGCCGGGTGAAGTCCGCGGACAGGATGCTGGGTGCCAGCTGCATCTTCGTCATGCCACCGATCCTCCGTGTCGTCCCCTAATCCTCCCGCTTGCGCAGGACGGCCGCGAACATCGCGTCCGTCCCGTGCAGGTGCGGCCACAGCTGCACCCACGGGCCGCTGCCGAGATGCGGCCGGCCGGGGAACAGCGGGCGCGCGTCGACGACGTCCACCCCGGGAGTATCCCCCGTCACCAGGTCGACCACGCCGGTGGTCTCGGCCAGGTGCGGCGAACAGGTGACGTAGCCGACCACGCCACCGGGACGGACCGCCGTCAGGGCGGCGCGCAGCAGGTCGCCCTGCAGCCGCACCAGGTCGGCCACGTCGCCCGGCGTGCGGCGCCACCTGGCCTCCGGGCGGCGCCGCAGCGAGCCGAGCCCGCTGCACGGCGCGTCGACGAGCACCCGGTCGAAGGTGTCCGCCCGCCACGGACCGGCGCGGCCGTCCGCCGTCACCGCCTGTGCGTTCTGCGACAGCTGCAGCGCGCGGCGCACCAGCCGGCTCCTGCGGTGCCTGCGCTCCGCTGCGACCAGCCTGGCTCCCTGCTGCTCGGCCAGCGCGGCCAGCAGCGCCGCCTTGCCGCCGGGGCCGGCGCAGGCGTCCAGCCACACCTCGCCGCCCGGGCGCGTCGGCACCTCGGCCGCGGCGAGCGCGTACGCCACCAGCTGGCTGCCCTCGTCCTGCACCCCGGCCCGCCCCTCGCGGACAGCGGGCACGGCGGCCGGGTCGCCGTCGACGAGCACGGCGGACGGCGACCACCGGCCGGGCCGGCCGGGGATCTCGTCCACGGTGCACAGCCCGGGGCGCGCGCACACGACGACGTCCGCCGGGTCGTTGTCCGCGGCCAGGGCCGCGGAGGTGTCCGTCCACGAGCCACCGAGCGCCTCGTGCATCGCGCGCACCACCCACGGCGGATGGGCGTGCGCGACGGCGAGGTGGCCGACCGGGTCGTCGTCGTAGTCCGGTGCGACCGCGTCGATCCAGCCCTGCTCGTCGCGGTCGGCCACCCGGCGCAGCACGGCGTTGACGAACCCCGCGCGCTTGCTGCCGAGCGCCTCCTTGGCCACCGCCACCGTGCTGCTCACCGCCGCGTGCCCGGGGATCCGGGTGCGCAGCAGCTGGTGCGTACCGAGGCGCAGGGCGTCGAGCACCGGCGGGTCGAGCTTCGCCAGCGGCCGGTCGATGCACACGGCGAGCACCGCGTCGTACGTGCCGCGGTGGCGCAGCGTGCCGTACGTCAGCTCGGTCGCGAGCGCGGCGTCGCGACCGGTCAGGCCGGCGCTGCGCAGCGCGTGCGGCAGCGCGAGGTTGGCGTAGGCGCCGCGGCTCGCCACCGCGCGCAGTACCTCGTAGGCGACGGTCCGCGCGGCGTCGCTCATGCCGCGCCCGCCTCCTCTCGACCCTCCGGCAGGTGCCGCGGCAGCCTCAGCTGTCGTGCTGTGAGCACCGCGGCCCCTACCTCCGGCTCGTTCGTCGCGCTCCAGCGCGGGTCGCTCATGCCGGCGCGCCGAGCACTGCGCCTTCGACGCCCCTGGCGCCGCGCGCCCAGGCACCGGCGTCCATCGACGGGCGGCCCTGCGGTTGCACCGTGCCGAGCCGCACCGGCGCCGTTGCGGTGCCGACGAACACGCCGGCCTTGGCTACGGTCAGCTGCCCCGGCGCCAGGTCGACGTCCGGGTCGGCCGGCTCCACCGGGCCGAGCTTCAGCCGCTGCCCGTGCACGGTGGTCCACGCGCCCGGCACCGGGGTCAGCGCGCGGACCTGCCGGTCGACGGCGTGCGCCGGCTGCCGCCAGTCGACCTGCGCGTCGGCGGAGGTGATCTTCGGGGCGTAGCTCACCCCGTCGGCCGGCTGCGGCACCGCCACCACGCTGCCGTCGGCGATGCCGTCGAGCACCCGTACGAGCAGCTCGGCGCCGCCGGACGCGAGCCGGTCGAGCAGCTCCCCCGCGGTGTCGCGCGGGCGTACGGACTCGGTCACCGTGCCGTACACCGGTCCCGCGTCCATCTCGGGCACCAGCTGGAACACCGTCGCGCCTGTCACGTCGTCGCCGGCGCGTAGCGCGTGCTGCACGGGGGCGGCGCCGCGCCAGGCCGGCAGCACGGAGAAGTGCAGGTTCACCCAACCGTGCCGCGGGATCGCGAGCACCAACGCCTGCAGCAGCGCGCCGTACGCCACCACTGGACAGCAGTCTGGCGCGAGCTCGGCCAGCCGCGCGACGAACGCCTCGTCGGTCGCGCGTTCCGGCTGCAGCAGCTCGACGTCTGCCGCCCGTACGCGCTCGGCGACCGGGCTGGCCGCCACCTTCCGGCCGCGGCCGGCGCGGCGGTCCGGGCGGGTCACGACGGCGACGACGTCATGGCCCGACGCGAGCAGCGCGTCGAGCGCGGGGACGGCGACCGCGGGTGTACCGGCGAAGACCAGGCGCACCGCTCAGAACGCCCGGCCGCCGGTCGGGTGCGGCGAGGTGCGTACGTCGGGGATCGGCTCGCCCGCCCACTCGGCGGCGCGGACCTCCCGCATCGCCAGCTTCCGCTGCTCCCGGTCGAGCCGGTCGATGAACAGGATGCCGTCGAGGTGGTCGGTCTCGTGCTGCAGCGCCCGCGCGAGCAGCTCGCTGCCGCGGATCTCCACCGGCTCGCCGTGCATGTTCTCGCCCTTGGCGACGACGTACATCGACCTGGTCACGTCGTACACCATGCCGGGGAACGACAGGCAGCCCTCGTCGCCTTCCTGCTCCTCCTCGGAGAGCTCGAGCCGCGGGTTCACCAGGTGGTTCACGATGCCGTCCACGTTGTACGTGAACACCCGCAGCCCCACGCCGATCTGCGGCGCGGCGAGGCCGGCGCCCTCCGCGTCGAGCATCGTCTCCTGGAGGTCGGTGACCAGCTGGCGCAGCTCCTTGTCGAAGTCGCGCACCGGCTCCGCCGGCGTACGCAGCACCGGGTCGCCGAACAGCCGGATCGGTCGGATGGCCACGAGTCACTCCAAGGAAAGATCGGGAAGCTCACAGTCTAGGCGGCCAGCAGCTCAGAGCACCTCGAGCGGGTCCACCTGCACGCGCACCTTGCCAGGCGCCTTCACCGCGCTGCGGACCGCGAGGCCGGCGTGCAGGCCCGCGGCGAGCGCCGCGCCGTCCCTGCGCGGTACCCGCACCAGGGCGCGCACCTCCTGCGGGTCGCCGGGCAGCGGCACCGGGCCGAGCACGTCGGACACCTCGGGCAGCCGGTCGGCGCCGAGCAGCTCGTCGACGGCGGTCGCGTCGCCGGTGACCGCGGCGGCCCGTACGGCGGGCGGGAACCGCAGCTCGGCGCGGTCGGCGAGCTCGCGTTCGGCGAAGCCTGCGGGGTCCCAGCGCACCAGCGCCTGCACGACCGGCAGCGACGAGTCAGCGAGCACGACGACCCGGCCGCCGGCACTGCCCGTCCGTACGAGCGCGGCCGCCGTCAGCCACCGCCGCAGCGCCTCCTCGGCCGCGCGCAGGTCGGCGCGCCCGAGCAGCGCCCAGCCGTCGAGCAGCAGGGCGGCCGCGTAGCCGCCGGCGGCCACCGGCTCCGCGCCCGGCGTCGCCACCACCAGCTGGCCGGCCGCGGGCACCTCCGCGAGCACGTCGGCGTCGCCGCCGCTGACCCGCACCCGTACGCCGGGGAACGCCTTGCCGAGCTCCTCTGCGGTGCGGGCCGCGCCTACGACCACCGCCCGCAGCCCGGTCGCCGAGCAGGACGGGCACCGCCAGTTCGCCACCGGCCGGCCGCACAGCCGGCACGCCGGCTGCCCGTCGCCGGTCGCGGCGAGCGGACCCTGGCAGTGCGGGCAGTGCGCCGTGTGCCGGCAGGAGCGGCAGGCGAGCACCGGCACGTACCCACGCCGCGGCGTCTGCACCAGCACCGGACCGTGCGCGAGCGCCTCCTTCGCCGCCCGCCAGGCGGACTGCGGCAGCCGTGCGCTGCGGGCGGCGGGGTCGCGGGCCAGGTCGGCGTCGTCGCCTGCGACCCGGACGGCCGGCATCGCCGCCCGTACCGCGGACCGGTCCCCCGCGACCGCGTGCGCCCAGCCGGTCGCGAGCAGCCGCGCGCCCTCCGCGGTGCTGGCGAACCCGCCGATCAGCGCGGCGGCGCCTTCCCGGTGCGCACGCAGGCAGAGCACCTCGCGGACGTGCGGGTACGGCGCCCGCTGCTCGGCATGCAGGTCGTCGCCGTCGTCCCAGCACACCACGAGACCGAGGTCGTGCACCGGCGCGAACATCGCCGCCCGGGTGCCGACCACCACCTGCACGGCGCCGCGCCGTACGGCGAGCCAGCGCCGGTACCGCTGCGCCGGGCCGAGCTCCGCGGTGAGCACGACGTGCTGGTCCGGGCCGCAGGCCGCCCGCACCGCGGCGTCCAGCCGCGCCACGTCGCGGTGGTCGGGCACCACGACGACGGCGCCGTTGCCCACGCTCCGCACGGTCGCGACCGCGTGCGCGATGGCCGCCGGCCAGTCCGCGCCTGGCAGCGCGTTCCAGACCGCGCGGGCGGGGCGCCCGGCGGCGAGCTCCCGCACGTACGCCGCACCGGCCGTGTACTCCGCCCACGGGCCTGGCCCGTCCGGCGGCTGTGGTGCCGGTGCGGCCACTCCAGGCGGTTCGGCCTCCACCTTCGCGTGGCGCGGCGGGACGGCGAGGCGCAGCACGTCGGCCATGGTGCCGGCGTACCGGTCGGCGACGGCTCTGGCCAGCGTCGCGACCTGCGGTGCCAGCACCGGCTCGCCGGAGACCACCCGGTCGAGGAACGCCAGCCGGCCCTCGTGCTCGCTGCGGTCCACCCGGTCGAGCACGAACCCGTCCACCAGCGACCCGGCGAACCGCACCCGCACCCGGCAGCCGGGTACGCAGTCGGCGTCCGCCGGCACCAGGTAGTCGAACGGGCGGTCCAGGTGCGGCAGCGACATGTCGACGGCGACCCGCGCCACCGGCAACCGCTCCGCCGGCTCGGGTTTCGCCGCCGTGCGGCTGCGAGCCGGCGGCCGCCGACGTACGAGCGCCAGCTGCTCGGTACCGGTCTCGCCCACCCCACCGTTCTACCGGACCCCGCCGACCGGCCAGCGGCGGGACAGCGTTGCGGCCCGCGGGCCCGGCGGTTGCCGGGCCCGCGGGCCGCTCGCTGTGCTCGGTTACGACACGTCAGGCGCCGACGAACGAACGCAGCGCGTCCGCGCGGTCGGTGCGCTCCCAGCTCAGGTTCAGGTCGCTACGGCCGAAGTGGCCGTACGCCGCGGTGCCCTTGTACCCCGGCTTGAGCAGGTCGAGGTCGCGGATGATCGCACCGGGGCGCAGGTCGAAGACCTCACCGACGGCCTTCTCGATCTGGTCCACCGGCACCTGCTCGGTGCCGAAGGTGTCGACGAAGAGGCCCACCGGCTGCGCCTTGCCGATCGCGTACGCGACCTGCACCTCGCAGCGCTCGGCCAGACCGGCGACCACGATGTTCTTCGCCACCCAGCGCATCGCGTACGCGGCCGACCTGTCCACCTTGGACGGGTCCTTGCCGGAGAACGCGCCGCCACCGTGCCTGGCGTACCCGCCGTAGGTGTCCACGATGATCTTCCGGCCGGTGAGGCCGGCGTCACCCATCGGGCCACCCACCTCGAACCGCCCGGTGGGGTTGACGAGCAGCCGGTATCCGGTGGTGTCGATGTCGAAGCCAGCCAGCACCGGCTCGATCACGTGCTGCCGGACGTCCGGAGTGAGCAGTGCATCGAGATCGATGTCGGCGGCGTGCTGGGAAGAGACGACCACGGTGTTGAGCCGCACCGGACGCTGCCCGTCGTACTCGACGGTGACCTGCGTCTTACCGTCCGGGCGGAGATACGGCACGGTGCCGTCCTTGCGCACGTTGGTGAGCTGCCTGGACAGCTCGTGCGCCAGCTGGATCGGCAGCGGCATCAGCTGCTCGGTCTCGCTGCAGGCGAAGCCGAACATCATGCCCTGGTCGCCCGCACCCTGCTTGTCGATGGGGTCGACGGAGCCTTCCGCACGCCCTTCGTAGGCGGTGTCCACACCCTGCGCGATGTCGGGCGACTGCGAACCGATGGACACCGACACGCCGCAGGACGCACCGTCGAAGCCCTTCGTGGACGAGTCGTAACCGATACCCAGGATGGTGTCGCGGACGATCTGCGGAATCTCTACATACGCGTTGGTCGTCACCTCACCGGCGACATGCACTTGACCAGTCGTGATCAAGGTCTCGACCGCAACCCGGCTCTTGGGGTCTTGTTCCAGCAACGCGTCGAGGATGGCGTCGCTCACCTGGTCCGAGATCTTGTCCGGATGGCCCTCGGTGACTGATTCCGACGTGAAGAGGCGGCTGGACACGAGGTATTCCTCCAACGAATTGGGTATCGGTCCAGCATGAGTTTACCGAGTTCCGTCAGCTCGCCCCACCAGCCGTTCGACTACCAGGTCCCAGACCCGGTCCGCGAGCGCCGTTTTCCGCTGCCTCGGTAGCGTCGTCTTGCTGCCGTCCGCGCCGAGCACGGTCGCCGTGTTGTGCTCCACGGCAAAGCCCTTACCTGCACCGACTTCGTTCACGACGAGCAGGTCACAGCCCTTGCGGGCCAGCTTCTGCTGCCCGTTGGCCACCGCGTCGTCGGTCTCCGCGGCGAACCCGACGATTACTTGCCGCGACCGGTACGGTCCGTGTCCGATCTCGGCGAGGATGTCGGCCGTCTGCTCCAGCCGCACCGGAGCGGGACCGTCCGACTCGGACTTCTTGATCTTCCTGCCGGCGACCTCGACCGGGCGGAAATCCGCAGGTGCGGCCGCCATTACTACCGCGTCGACGGCGGCCGTCCGGTCGACGACGACGGCCCGCATCTCCTCGGTCGTCTCCACCCGGACGACCTCGACACCGGCGGGGTCGGGCAGCCCGCTGTTGGCCGTGACAAGGATCACTTCGGCGCCGCGCGCCCACGCGGTCTGCGCGAACGCGTAGCCCTGCCGGCCGCTCGACCTGTTACCGATGAACCTGACCGGGTCGAGTGGCTCCCTGGTGCCGCCCGCGGTCACCAGCACGCGCCGGCCGGTGAGGTCGGTCGCCGCCGTCCCCCGGTCGAGTACGGCCTTGGCCGCGGTGAAGATCTGCTCCGGCTCGACCAGCCGGCCGGGGCCTGAGTCACTGCCGGTGAGCCGGCCGCTGGCCGGCTCGAGGACCAGCGCCCCCCGGCTGCGCAGCAGCTCCACGTTCGCCGCCGTCGCCGGGTGCTGCCACATCTCGCTGTGCATGGCGGGCGCGAACACCACCGGGCAGCGGGCCGTCAGCAGCGTGTTCGTGAGCAGGTCGTCGGCGAGGCCATGGGCCGCGCGGGCCAGCGTGTTCGCGGTGGCCGGCGCGACGACGACCAGGTCGGCGTCCTGCCCGAACCGCACGTGCGGGACGTCGGGCACGTCCGCCCAGACGTCGGTGTGCACAGGGTGCCCGGACAGCGCCTCCCACGTCGCCGCGCCGACGAAGCGCAGCGCGCTCTCCGTGGGGACGACCCGGACGTCGTGGCCGGACTCGGTGAACAGCCGGACCAGGGTGCAGGCCTTGAACGCGGCGATGCCGCCGGCCACTCCGACGACCACACGCGGTCGCGCGTCGTCCGCGGACACCGTCGCCCTCGCCGGCCCGGCGGGCTGCTACTCGACCTGTGCGGCGCCGACCGGCTCCGCCGGTGCGTCCAGCGCCTCGGTGTCGAGCAGGCCGTGGTGGATCTCGCGCAGCGAGATGGAGAGCGGCTTCTCCTGGACGTGCGTCTCGACCAGCGGGCCGACGTACTCGAGCAGGCCCTCACCGAGCTGGGAGTAGTACGCGTTGATCTGACGCGCCCGCTTGGCGGCGAAGATCACCAGTTGGTAGCGACTCGGCGTGGTCTTGAGCAGCTCGTCGATGGGTGGGTTCGTGATGCCCTCGGCAACCGGCTCGGTACCCGACAAGGCGATCCTTCCGTTGGACTGGAAAAGCGACCGGACGCCACTGGGGCGCAGATCGGCTAGGAGACTTGCCACAAGGCTACCAGCTGGTCACACACCTCTTCGACCGACGTGTTGACGAGCGTCACGTCGAACTCAGACTCGGCAGCGAGCTCGACCCGCGCCTGGGCCAGCCGGCGCTCGACCACCGCGGGTGGCTCGGTGCCCCGGCCGACCAGCCGCTGGACGAGCTCCTCCCACGACGGCGGCGCGAGGAAGACCAGCAGCGCGTCCGGCATGGAAGCACGCACCTGCCTGGCTCCCTGCAGGTCGATCTCGAGCAGCGTCGGGACGCCGGCCGCCAGGTGTTCGAGCACGGCGCTGCGCGGCGTGCCGTACTGGTTGCCGGCGAACTCCGCGTGTTCGAGGAACTCCCCGGCGTCACGCATTCGGTCGAACGTCTCGTCGTCGACGAACGTGTAGTGCACTCCGTCGATCTCGCCCGGGCGGATCTTCCTCGTGGTCGCCGACACCGACAGCCACACCTCGGGGTGGTGCTGCCGCAGCCTGGCGACGACCGTGCTCTTGCCCACCCCGGAAGGACCGGAGAGCACGACCAACCGCGCGGGCGTGCTACGCCGCAGATCCTGGCCGGCACCGACCAGCTGGTCCGGACCCCCGTGGCCGACGTTCATGCAGACTCGTTTCCCGTAGGAAAGCCTTGGGTGGCACACCATACGGCGTGCCACCCATTGCTAGTTGCTATTAGCGGAGGATCAGCTGTTGCCGCCGAACTCACGCTCGAGCGCTGCGATCTGGTTCGCACCCAGTCCGCGCACTCGCCGCGATTCGGCGATCCCCAGCCGCTCCATGATCTGCTTGGCCCGCACCTTGCCGACACCAGGCATGGCTTCGAGAAGCGCGGCCACCTTCATCTTGCCGACGACATCGTTCTCCTGGCCCTCGCGGATGACCTCAGCGAGGGTAACCCCGGAGTGCTTGAGTCGGTTCTTCACCTCCGCGCGGGCCCGCCGCGCCGCGGCGGCCTTCTCAAGGGCAGCGGCACGCTGTTCGGGTGTAAGAGAAGGGAGGGGCACTCGCGGTCACCTCGGTCTCACTCGTTGGGGCACTGGGCATCCACTTCGGCCAGGTGGCCTCGTGGAAGGGGACTCCTGGAACCTAGCGAGTCCTCCCCCACCAAAGCAACGTGGGGTACGTTCAAGTGGCCAGCTCAGCACCCGTCATAGTTGGTCATTCATGGTCGAGCAGGGCGACGAACCGGTGCGGAGACCCCTTTTGGGCCCGAAAAATCCCACATTCGGCTCGCCTTTCTCGCATCGTGAACGCTACGGAGCAGCAGGCTAACCCGCTGCTACCAGCGAAAAGTGACATCAAACATACTGGCCTACTTTCTCCTGGTCACACGACCGGTCTCAGTTGCTGAGAGAAGGAGGTGCCGGTGGCATCCGAGGACCGCTTCCGCCGCGTGCTGCTCGGCGGGATCGTCACGCTCGCCGTCCTCACGGCCGCCGTCGTGGTCGCCGGCGTCGTCCGGTCCGCCGCCCCCGAGGAGTCGCCGTCCGCCGGCCCGTGGCGCCACCAGGCGGTACTGGATACCGGCAGGGACGATTTCGGCACCGTCGTCCTGGATGGCCGGATCTGGGTGCTCGGCGGCATGACGGGCTCCCGCGGCAACCTGCTGGACACGGTGGAGATCTACGACCCTGACAAGGACCGCTGGCGGTACGGCCCGTCGCTGCCGGTCCCGCGCAGCTCGACGGCGACCGTGGCGGTGGACGGCGTCATCTACAGCATCGGCGGGCTGACCCCGCCGACCGAGACCACCGGCCGCGCGACGGCGTTCGACCCCGCGACGCGGAAGTGGCGCCGGCTGCCACCGCTGCCGACGCCCAGGTATGAGCTTGGGGCAGCCGTGCTCGGCGGCGACATCTACGCGATCGGCGGCGAGGGCGCGCAGGGGCCGGTCCGCACCGTCGAGGTGTTCGACACCCGCAGCCGCACCTGGTCGAAGGCGCCGCCGCTGCCCGTCGCCAAGGGCAGCCTGCGCGCCGTAGCGCTTGGCGGGAAGGTCTACGCCGTCGGCGGCAACACGAACGGCGAGGACACCACCGACGTCCAGGTCTTCGACCCGGCGAAGGACCGGTGGTCGAAGGGACCTGCCCTGCCAGCCCCGCTCGCCAACTACGGCCTCACGGTGCACAGCGGCCGCATCCACGCCGTGATGTACGGGCACCACTTCACCTACCGGCCAGGCGCCGCCAGCTGGCGGAAGGCACCGGGCATGGGGAGCAGCAGGCACGGCCTCGGCCTGGCCTCGGTCGACGGCCGCCTGTACGCGATCGGCGGCTGCACCCCGGAACCCCTGCGCGACGTCCCCGTCGTCGAGTCGTACCGCTAGCCCATCGCGGTGGCCAGCTCGCGGTACGCCGGCAGCGGGTCGGTGCCGGGTGCGGCGAGTGCCTGGACCGTCACGTGGTCGGCGCCGGCGTCCAGGTGGGCCCGCACCCCGGCGGCGACGGCGCTCACGTCGCCGTGGGCTACGAGCGCGTCGATCAGCCGGTCGCTGCCGTCGCCGGCGAAGTCGGCGTCGTCGAAGCCGAGCCTGCGCAGGTTGTTCTGGTAGTTGCTGAGCTTCAGGTACGGGTTCGCCACCCGTGGCCGGCCGATCGCGCGCGCTCTGGCGGGGTTGTCGTCCAGCACGACCTTCTGCTCAGGCGCGAGCAACACGCCGGGGCCGAGGATCTCGCGGGCGTGCGCGGTGTGCTCGGGTGTGGTCAGGTACGGGTGCGCGCCGAGGCTGCGGTCCCTGGCGAGTGCGAGCACCTTCGTGCCCAACGCCGCGACCGCACGGTCCTGCATCGGCACGCCGGCGTCGTCGAGTGCGTCCAGGTAGTCGACGAGCGTCGTGTACGGACGCCGGTACTCCGCGGTCGCCTCCGGGTGGCCGACGCCGACGCCGAGCAGGAACCGGTCGGGGAACCGCGCCGTGATCCGCTGGTACGAACGCGCGACGGTCGCCGCGTCGTCCTTCCAGATGTTCACGATCCCCGTCGCGACCACGATCCTGGACGTGGCCGCCAGCAGCTCCTCGGCCACCACGAGGTCGCCCGGCGGCGAGCCGCCCAGCCAGATCGCGCCGTACCCGAGGCCTTCCAGCTCCCGGGCCGCGTCGGTCGAAACGTCCGTATGGGGTCGCCAGACTCCGAGCTGGCCGAGTTCGATGCTCATACCCGGGCCAACGAGCGCGCCCGGCCGTTTCATCCCCGGGTCAGCTCGGGGTGAGGCGGCGCAGCGAGCGGCCGAGCGCCGCGGCGGCCGCGCCCGGGTCGGGCGCACCGGTGATCGGGCGGCCCACGACGATCACGTCGGCGCCGTCGGCCAGTGCCTGCTCCGGCGTCGCCACCCTGGCCTGGTCGTCGCTGCCGCTGCCGGCCGGCCGCACGCCTGGGGTGATCAGCGTGACGTCGTCGCCGACCTCGGCCCGCACCCCGGCGACCTCGCGCGGCGAGCAGACCAGCGCCCGCGCCCCGGCCGCCACCGCGTTCACCGAGAGCCGCCGCACCGCGTCACCGGCCGGGCCGGCCAGGCCGATCTCCTCCAGGTCGGCGTCGGCGAGCGAGGTCAGCACGGTCACCGCTGCGATCTTCGTAGCGGGGATCGCCTCGACCGCCGCGCGGATCATCGCGGCACCGCCGCTGGCGTGCACGGTGAGGTAGCTCGGCCGCAGCGACTCGACGGCCCTCGCCGCGCCCGCGACCGTCGCCGGGATGTCGTGCAGCTTCAGGTCGAGGAAGATGTCCGCGCCGCTGCCGCCGCGCACGCTGGCGACCACCTGCGGGCCGTAGCGCATGTACAGCTCCAGGCCGACCTTCAACGTGCTCACGTGCGGGGTCACGGCCTTCGCCCAGCGCGCGGCCGTCTCCAGGTCGCCGGTGTCGAGTGCGACGGCGATGGGTGCAAGGGTCATCAGGAGGCCTCCCGCGTGAGCATCGTAGCGAGGACGGAATGGGTGCGCCGCGCACACGGCGGAAGTGAGCGAGGAGCGGAGCGCGGGAGGTCGACGGGGTGCAGGGTCATCAGGAAGCCTCTCTCGTCAGCGGGGGTGGGCGGCCGACACTGCGTCGGTGAAGCGGGCGTACCCCCTGGCGGCCAGTGCCTCGGCCAGCTCGGCCTGGATCCGCGGGCAGGCGCCGGGGTCGCCGAAGACGGCCGTGCCGACGGACACCGCGTTCGCGCCGGCGAGGACCAGCTCGAGTGCGTCCACGCCGTGCCGTACGCCGCCCATGCCGAGGATGGGCACCTCGGGCAGCGCGGCGCGGACCTGCCAGATGCAGCGGACGGCGACCGGCCGGATCGCGGGGCCGGACAGCCCGCCGGTGACCCCGGCGAGCACCGGCCTCGCGGTGTCCACGTCGATGGCCATGCCGAGCAGGGTGTTGATCATCGACAGGCCGTCGGCGCCCGCGCCTACGCACGCCTGGGCGACCGGGACGATGTCCGTGACGTCCGGCGACAGCTTCGCTAGTACCGGCACGTCGGGCGCGGTGACCGCGCGCACGCCGGCGACGACGCGGGCCGCGGCGTCCGGGTCGCAGGCGAACACCTCGCCACGGCTCTCCACGTTCGGGCAGGAGATGTTCACCTCGAGCGCGACCAGGCCGGGCTGACCGCGCAGCAGCTTCGCGACCTCCGCGTACTCCTCGACCGAGCCACCGGCCACCGACACGATCACCCGGCAGCCTTGCTCGGTCAGCCACGGCAGGTCGTTCGCGACGAACTCGTCGACGCCCGACCCCTGCAGGCCGATGGAGTTCAGCATGCCGGACGGCGTCTCCGCCATCCGCGGCGTCGCGCGGCCGGACCGCGGGTTGCGCATGATCGACTTGGTGACCACGCCGCCCAGCGCGGCGAGCTCGACGTACGGCGCCAGCTCCCTGCCGTAGCCGGCGCAGCCGGACGCGGTGAGGACCGGCGCGGGCAGCTCGAGCGTGCCGAGGTTCGTGCGCATGTCGACGGCCATCAGTGACCACCTGCTCCCCACGTGCCGGTCGGCACGGTGCCGACGTCGGCCCACCGCACGGTCTCGCCCGCGAACACCGGGCCGGCGGTGCACGAGCGGGTCATCCTGGTGACGCCGTCGTCGCCGACGACGGGCAGCACACAGGTCATGCAGACCCCGACGCCGCAGGCCATCGCCTCCTCCACCGCGGTGTACGCGGTGATGCCCTGCTCCCTGGCGACCGCCGTGCAGGCCGCCAGCATGGCCATCGGGCCGCACGCGTAGAGCACGGTGGCGCCGGTGCGGGCGATCAGCTCGGGCAGCGGGTCGGTGACCAGCCCCCGAACGCCTGCGGAGCCGTCGTCGGTGGTGACGGTGACCGACGCGCACCGCTGCCACGCTTCCTCGCCGAAGAACAGCTTGTCGGCGCTCGCGGCGCCGACCACCAGGTGTGCCTCGCCGCCGGCGGCATGCAGCACGTCGGCCAGCGAGAACAGCGGCGCGCTGCCGTAGCCGCCGCCGACCAGCACGGCCGCGCCCGGCCTGGCGGGCAGCGGGAACGGCCGCCCGAGCGGGCCGACCACGTCCACCTGGTCGCCAGGCCGCAGCTCGGCGAGCCAGGCGGTGCCCTTGCCGTGCACGGCGAAGACCACCTCGACGGTGCCGTCGCCAGGATCGCCTGCGTACAGCGAGAAGCAGCGCCGCAGCACCATGCCCGTGTGCCGGCCGCCGACGGCGACCGCGGCGAACTGCCCGGGCTGGAACGCGGCCAGCTCCGGCGCCCGCAGCCGCAGTGAGAGGTACGCGCCGGCGCTGCCGAGCTGCAGTACCTCGGCCGGCACCTGCCGCGGGGGCACACTCATTCCGACCGCCCTCCACTCGCCGGTTGCAGCGCCGAGGTGTGGTCCTGCAGCGAGCGCACCCCGATGTCGCCACGTACGGTCGCCTCGATGCCCTCCACGGCGGCGGCCAGCCCCTGCACGGTGGTCATGCACGGCACCCCGGCCGTGGTGGCCGCGGTGCGGATCTCGTAGCCGTCGACGCGCGGTCCGGCGTGTCCCGGGCTGCCGAACGGCGTGTTGATGATCAGGTCGACCTCGCCGGCGAGGATCCGCTGCACGATGGTCGGCTCACCGTCCTCGCCCTGGCCCTGGCTGTGTTTGCGCACGACCGTGGCCGTGATGCCGTGCCTGCGCAGTACCTGCGCGGTGCCGGCGGTCGCGAGCACCTCGAAGCCGAGGTCGGCCAGCCGGCGCACGGGGAACACCATGGACCGCTTGTCGCGGTTGGCCACCGACACGAACACCCGGCCGGCGATCGGCATCGGCGAGCCGTACACCGCGACCTGTGACTTGGCGAACGCGGTGCCGAACTGCGCGTCGATGCCCATCACCTCGCCGGTGGAGCGCATCTCGGGTCCGAGCAGCGTGTCCACACCGGAGAACCTGCCCCAGGGCAGTACGGCTTCCTTCACCGCGATGGACGCGTCCGGCGGCAGGTCGCCGCCGTCGCCGTGCGGCGGCAGGATCCCCTCGGCGCGCAGGTCCGCGACGGTCGCGCCGAGCATCACCCGGCTGGCGGCCTTCGCCAGCGACACCCCGGTGGCCTTGGACACGAACGGCACCGTGCGCGACGCCCGCGGGTTCGCCTCGAGCACGTAGAGCACGTCGCCGGCCAGCGCGTACTGCACGTTCAGCAGCCCGCGCACGTGCAGGCCGCGGGCGAGCGCCTCGGTCGACGCGCGGATGTGCTCCACCACCTCCTGGCCGAGGGTGGTCGGCGGCAGGGCGCAGGCGGAGTCGCCGGAGTGGATGCCGGCCTCCTCGATGTGCTCCATCACGCCGCCGAGGAACAGCTCCTCGCCGTCGAACAGCGCGTCCACGTCGATCTCCACCGCGTCGTCGAGGAACCGGTCGACGAGCACCGGCCGCTCCGGCGACACCTCGGTCGACGACGCCAGGTACGCCTCCAGCCGCTCGTCGTCGTAGACGATCTCCATGCCGCGGCCGCCGAGCACGTACGAAGGCCGGACCAGCACCGGGTAACCGATCTCGTCGGCGATCACCTTCGCCTCGTGGAACGACGACGCCGTGCCGTGCTTCGGGGCCGGCAGCCCGGCCGCGGCGAGCACGTGCCCGAACGCGCCGCGGTCCTCGGCCGCGTGGATGCTCTCGGGCGACGTGCCGACGATCGGCACACCGGCCGCCGCCAGGTCCCTGGCCAGGCCGAGCGGGGTCTGGCCGCCCAGCTGCACGATGACCCCGGCCACCTCGCCGGTCTCCTGCTCCGCGTGCACGACCTCGAGCACGTCCTCCAGCGTCAGCGGCTCGAAGTACAGCCGGTCGCTGGTGTCGTAGTCGGTGGAGACGGTCTCCGGGTTGCAGTTCACCATCACCGTCTCGAACCCGGCCGCGCGCAGCGCGAGCGACGCGTGCACGCACGAGTAGTCGAACTCGATGCCCTGCCCGATCCGGTTCGGCCCCGACCCGAGGATGAGCACCTTACGCCGGTCGCCCGTCGGAACCTCGGTCTCCTCGTCGTAGCTGGAGTACAGGTACGGCGTGCGCGCGGCGAACTCGGCCGCGCAGGTGTCCACCGTCTTGTACACCGGACGTACCGCGAGCGCGTGCCGCAACGCGCGGACGAGCAGCTCGTCGATGCCCTTGATCGCCGCGATCTGCGCGTCGCTGAAGCCGTGCCGCTTCGCCAGCCGCAGCAGGTCGGCGTCCAGGTCCTTCGCGGCGGCCAGCTCGGCGGCGACCTCGTCGAGCAGCGCGATCTGGTCGAGGAACCACGGGTCGATGCTGGTCGCCCGGTAGGCGTCCTCGACCGACGCGCCGGCGCGCAGCGCCTGCTGCACCACCCGCAGCCGGCCGTCGTGCGGCGTGCTGGCGCGGTCGAGCAGCTCGGCCGCGTCGCCCGGGTCGCCGGCGAAGGTGAACGACGAGCTGGCGCGTTCGGTCGAGCGCAGCGCCTTCTGCAGCGCCTCGGTGAAGCACCTGCCGATGGCCATCACCTCGCCCACCGACTTCATGTGCGTGGTGAGCACAGGGTCGGCGCCGGGGAACTTCTCGAACGCGAAGCGCGGCACCTTCACCACCACGTAGTCGAGCGTCGGCTCGAAGCTCGCCGGCGTCTCCTTCGTGATGTCGTTGGGGATCTCGTCCAGCGTGTAGCCGATCGCCAGCCGCGCGGCGATCTTCGCGATCGGGAAGCCGGTGGCCTTCGACGCCAGCGCGCTCGACCTGGAGACCCGCGGGTTCATCTCGATGACCACGATCCGGCCGGTGTCCGGATGCACGGCGAACTGGATGTTGCAGCCACCGGTGTCCACGCCGACGGCACGGATCACGTCGATGCCGATGTCGCGCATCCGCTGGTACTCGCGGTCGGTCAGCGTCATGGCAGGCGCGACGGTGATCGAGTCGCCGGTGTGCACGCCCATCGGGTCGACGTTCTCGATCGAGCACACCACCACCACGTTGTCGTGGTGGTCGCGCATCAGCTCGAGCTCGTACTCCTTCCAGCCGAGCACGCTCTCCTCGATGAGCACCTCGGTGGTCGGGCTCGCCTGCAGCCCTGCCGACGCGATGCGGCGCAGCTGCGCCTCGTCGTGCGCCATCCCTGAACCGCTGCCACCCAGCGTGAACGACGGTCGTACGACCACCGGGTACTGCAGCTCCGCTGCGGCGGCGAGCGTCTCGTCGAGGCTGTGGCAGATGACGCTGCGCGGGGACTCCGCGCCGATCGACGCGACGATCTCCTTGAACCGCTCCCGGTTCTCGCCGGCCTGGATCGCGTCGATGGAGGCACCGATCAGCTCCACGCCGTACTTCTCCAGCGCCCCGGACTCGTACAGCGCGACCGCCGTGTTGAGCGCCGTCTGCCCGCCGAGCGTGGCGAGCACGGCGTCCGGCCGTTCCTTCGCGATCACCTGCTCGACCACGTCGGGGGTGATCGGCTCCACGTACGTCGCGTCGGCGAACTCAGGGTCGGTCATGATCGTCGCCGGGTTGCTGTTCACCAGGCTGACCCTTAGGCCCTCCGAGCGCAGCACTCGGCACGCCTGCGTGCCCGAGTAGTCGAACTCGCAGGCCTGTCCGATGATGATCGGACCCGACCCGATGACCAGGACGCTGGACAGGTCCGATCGCTTAGGCATCGCGCTGCTGCTCCATCATCTCGACGAACCGGTCGAACAGGTACGCGGCGTCGTGCGGCCCGGCCGCCGCCTCCGGGTGGTACTGCACGGAGAAGGCCGGCGCGTCGAGGCAGCGCAGGCCCTCCACCACGTCGTCGTTCAGGCAGACGTGGCTGACCTCGACCCGACCGTGCGGGGTGTCCACCGGCCCGGACAGCGGGGCGTCGACGGCGAACCCGTGGTTGTGGGCGGTCACCTCGACCTTGCCCGTGCCGAGGTCCTTGACCGGCAGGTTGATGCCGCGGTGGCCGTACTGCAGTTTGTACGTCGGCAGCCCGAGCGCGCGGGCGAGCACCTGGTTGCCGAAGCAGATGCCGAACAGCGGCACCTTCCGGTCGAGCAGCTCGCGCACCACCTCGACCTGCGGGTCCGCCGTCGCCGGGTCACCCGGCCCGTTGGCGAGGAACACGCCGTCGGCGCCCACGCCGAGGACGTCCGCGACGGTCGCCGTGGCCGGCAGCACGTGCGTCTCGATGCCGCGCTCGGCCATCCGCCGCGGCGTCATGCTCTTGATGCCGAGGTCGAGCGCGGCCACCCGCAGCTTGGCCTCGCCGGCGGCCGGCACCACGTACGGCTGGTCGGCGCTGACCTCCTCGCACAGCTGGGCACCGACCATGCTCGGGCTGGCCAGCACCTGCTCGCGCAGCTCGTCGACGGACCGCCCGGCGGCCGGCCCGCTGAACACACCCGCCCGCATCGCCCCGCGCTCCCTGATGTGGCGGGTGACCGCGCGGGTGTCGACGCCCTGGATGCCGACGATGCCCTGCTCCCGCAGGTCGTCCTCCAGGCCGCCGGTGGCGCGCCAGCTCGACTGGCGGCGCGCCGGGTCGCGCAGCACGTAGCCGGCCACCCAGACCCGCCGCGACTCCGGGTCGTCGGAGTTCACCCCGGTGTTGCCGACGTGCGGCGCGGTCATCACCACGATCTGCTTGTGGTATGACGGGTCGGTCAGGGTCTCCTGGTACCCGGTCATGCCGGTCGAGAAGACGATCTCGCCGAACGTCTCGCCCACCGCCGCGTACGGCGCGCCGCGGAACACCCGCCCGTCCTCGAGGACGAGCACCGCTCCGGCTCGCTGCATGCTCACTGCATCCGTCCCATCTGCTCCAGGCTCGCCACCCAGCTTGCTACCTCGCCGGCTGCGTCGAGCTCCACGGCCGTCTCCAGCACGACCCCCTCGTGCCGCCACCGCACCACCAGCCTGCCGCTGCGCTCCTCCGCGCCGAGCAGCTCGTGCTCCTCGATCAGCAGGTCGTTGAGGCCCTGCCGGTCGAGCACCAGGCCCTCCGCGGCCAGGATGAGCTGCACCCGGCCGCCGTTGCCGAGGCCGTGGGCGCGCACCAGCTGGCCGTCCGCTGCGCGCTCGGTGCCGCCGTACGTACCCTCGGTCGGTGCGCGCAGCGCCCGCGGGTAGTTCGGCGGCGTCGCCGGTGGCGCCACGGCCGGCCCGCTGCTGCGCAACCAGCCCGGCCACCGGAACAACAGCACCAACACCACGGCGACCAGCACGAGCAGCACGAGGACCAGGACGGCGGCGGGGCTCATCGGATGCTCCGCGCGGCAGTCATCCTCATGTCGGTTTCCCGTCCAGCACCGTCGGGCGACCGCCGTAGAACGTCGCCACGATCCTTCCCGGCAGGGCGTGCCCCGCGTACGGGGTGTTCGTGCTCCGCGACGCCAGCCGGGCGCGGTCCACCGTCCACTCCGCGGCCGGGTCGTAGAGCACCAGGTGCGCGGGCTCCCCCTCGGCCAGCGGCCGGCCGTGGCCGGCGAGACCGCCGATCGCCGCCGGCTTGGTGGCCATCCGGTCGGCGACGCCGGCCCAGTCGAGCAGCCCGGTGTCGACCAGCGCCTGCTGCACGATCGGCAGCGCCGTCTCCAGGCCGAGCATGCCGGGTGAGGCGACCGCCCACTCGGTCTCCTTGTGCTCCAGCGAGTGCGGCGCGTGGTCGGTGGCGACGCAGTCGATGGTGCCGTCCGCGAGCGCCTGCCGCAGCGCCTGCACGTCCGCATCGGTACGCAGCGGCGGGTTCACCTTGTAGATCGGGTCGTAGCTGCGTACCAGGTCCTCGGTGAGCAACAGGTGGTGCGGCGTCACCTCGGCGGTGACGTCCCAGCCCTTCTCCTTCGCCCACCGGACGATCTCCACCGAGCCGGCGGTGGACAGGTGGCAGATGTGCACCCGCGAGCCGACGTGCCCGGCCAGCAGGACGTCCCTGGCGACGATCGCCTCCTCCGCGACCGCCGGCCAGCCGCCAAGCCCGAGCACCCCGGACAGCGCGCCCTCGTTCATCTGGGCGCCCTCGGTCAGCCGCGGCTCCTCCGCGTGCTGCGCGACCACCCCGCCGAACGCCTTCACGTACTCCAGGGCGCGCCGCATCAGCACCGCGTCGGAGACGCAGTTGCCGTCGTCGCTGAACACCCGTACGCGCGCGGCGGAGTCGGCCATCGCGCCGAGCTCGGCCAGCCGCTCCCCCTGCCGGCCGACGGTCACCGCGCCGATCGGCTGCACGTCGCAGTGCCCGGCGTCCCTGCCCAGCCGCCAGACCTGCTCCACCAGGCCGGCGGTGTCTGCGCACGGCTCGGTGTTGGGCATGGCGAAGACGGCCGTGTACCCGCCGAGCGCGGCGGCGAGGGTGCCGGTCTCGACGGTCTCCGCGTCCTCGCGCCCGGGCTCACGCAGGTGCGTGTGCAGGTCGACCAGGCCGGGCAGCGCATGCAACCCCGCGGCGTCGACCACCTCGGCACCGGCCGCGTCCACGTCGGTGCCCACGGCCGCGATCCTGCCGTCGGCGAGCAGCATCCGGACGGGCTCCCCACCCAGTGGGCGTACTCCGTCGAGCAGGTATCGCTGTGCTGTCATGCGCTCTCCGTCGGCTCGGTGTGGGCTGGGTCGTGGCCGATCGCCGGCTCGGTGCCGCCGAGCAACAGGTACAGCACGGCCATCCGGATGGAGATGCCGTTCGCCACCTGCTCGGTGATGGTCGACCTGGTCGCGTCGGCGACCTCGGCGGCGATCTCCATCCCGCGGTTCATCGGCCCCGGGTGCATCACCAGGGCGTGCTCGGGCAGCGTCGCCATCCGCCTGGCGTCCAGGCCGTACCTGCGGCTGTACTCCCGCGCGCTGGGGAAGAACGCGGCGTGCATCCGCTCCTGCTGCACCCGCAACATCATCACCACGTCGCACTTCGGCAGCACCGCGTCCAGGTCGTACGAGGTGGCGCACGGCCAGGTCTCGACGCCCACCGGCAGCAGCGTCGGCGGGCCGACCACCGTCACGTCGACGCCGAGCGTCGCGAGCAGCAGCACGTTCGACCTGGCCACCCTGCTGTGCAGCACGTCGCCGACGATCACCACGGAAAGCCCGTCCAGCCGGCCCAGCCGGTCGCGGATGGTATACGCGTCGAGAAGCGCCTGTGTGGGGTGCTCGTGCGTGCCGTCGCCGGCGTTGATGACGCTGCCGTCGATCCAGTTCGTCAGCCGGTTCGGCGTGCCGGACGCGCCGTGGCGCACCACGACGGCGTCCGCACCCATCGCCTCCAGGGTGAGCGCGGTGTCCTTGAGGCTCTCGCCCTTCGCGACGCTCGAGCCCTTGGCGGAGAAGTTGATCACGTCCGCGGACAGCCGCTTCGCCGCCACCTCGAACGACGTCCTCGTCCGGGTGGAGTCCTCGTAGAACAGGTTCACCGCCGTACGCCCGCGCAGCGTCGGCAGCTTCTTCACCGGCCGGCTCGCCACCTGCGCGAGCTCCGCGGCGGTGTCGAGGATCAGCAGGGCGTCGTCGCGGCTCAGGTCGCCGGCGGAGATCAGGTGGCGGTTCACTGTGCGCTCCCCGTGACTTCGCGTTCGATCAGCACGGCGTCGCGGCCGTCGCGCTCGGCGACCAGCACCCGCACCTGCTCGACCTGGGCGGTGGGCAGGTTCTTGCCGATGTAGTCCGGGCGGATCGGCAGCTCCCGGTGGCCGCGGTCGACGAGCACCGCGAGTTGTACGTTGCGTGGCCGGCCGAGGTCGTCCAGCGCGGTGAGCGCCGCGCGGACCGTGCGGCCGGAGTAGAGCACGTCGTCGACCAGCACCACCAGCTTGCCCTCGACGCCGCCCGCGGGCTCCTCGGTGTGCTCGAGCGCCCTGGTCGGCCGCAGCCGCAGGTCGTCGCGGTACATGGTGGGGTCGAGCGAGCCGACGGGCACCTGGCCGCCCTCGACGGCGGCGATCCGCTCCGCCAGCCGCCTGGCGAGGTCGACACCGCGGGTGGGGATGCCCATCAGCACGACGTCGGTGCTGCCCTTGGCGCGCTCCAGGATCTCGTGCGCGATCCTCGTCAGCGCCCTGGCCATGTCGGCCGCCTCGAGGACGACCCGGCCGGACCGCGCCGGCTCCGCCGGTGCGTCGCCGTTCGTCGGGCGCGCGGGCAGGCTGCTCACACGGACCTCCTTCCCCGCCTCACGGGACGGGCGTTAAAGGATGCCTTCGCAGGGCACGGCAGCGGACCCTGCTCGGTACCTCACGCTAGCAGGCGGCCCGGTCAGGACCTGCACAGACCTCGACGTGTGTCGCGTCATTGACCCGTCACGGACCGCAGTCTCGCTCGTTACCTCTCTGTAGACGTTTCATTACGGATCGTCGGGTTGCGCCCACCGCTTGACCCCGGCTGTGGTCATACTTACGGTCACTGTGAGTAGTCACTCGGGGCGAGGGTCGCCGATCGGTGGTACCGAGGTCCAGTGACGGGGAAAGGACCGGAATGTCGGACTACGGAAAGTCGCTAGGCGCACGGCTTCGAGCCATTCGCCAACAGCAAGGACTCTCCCTCCACGGGGTGGAGGAGAAGTCCCACGGTCGGTGGAAGGCAGTGGTCGTCGGCTCGTACGAGCGCGGCGACCGGGCAGTCACCGTGCACAAGCTCGCCGAGCTCGCGGAGTTCTACGGCGTACCGATCTCGGAGCTGCTGCCAGGCGGCCACCCGAGCAACGGTGTCGCCGACCGCCCGCCCAAGCTGGTCATCGACTTGGGCAAGCTCTCCACGCTGCCACAGGAGCAGTCGGGACCGTTGGCCCGCTATATCGCCGCCATCCAACACCAGCGGGGCGACTACAACGGGCGGGTGCTCACCATCCGCAGCGAGGACCTGCGTGCGCTCTCGGTCATCTACGACCTCGAGCCGTCCGCTCTGGTGACCCAGCTGATCGGCTGGGGCGTGCTCAACGACGAGGCCCAGAGCATCACCGAAACCCTCTGACCGGACCGGTCCGTTGGCTCGTGCACGCCCGCGGGGGGCGGGCACGAGGCAACGGGCCGTCGCGGTCGGGTCGAGCGGGGCACCCAGTGCCCCGCGTCACGCTCCCGCCGCGGTGCCCTTCTCGCTGAGCACGGCCGCAAGCAGGCCGTTGACGAACCCGGGCGACTCGTCCGTGGACAGCTCCCTGGCCAGCCGTACGGCCTCAGCGACGGCGACCGCGTCCGGCACGTCGTCGGCGTAGAGCAGCTCGTACGTACCGAGCCGCAGCAGGTTCCTGTCCACGGCCGGCATCCGATCCAGCGACCAGTCCACCGAGTGCTTCGCGATCAGCTCGTCCAGCTGCGCACGGTGGGCGGTCACACCCTCTACCAGGCCGACGGCGTACTCAGGTACCACCGGGTCCGAGGCAGCGATCCGCTCGGCCAGCAGGGTCAACGGATCGGCGCGGCGCACGTCCGCCTCGAAGAGCAGGTCGAGCGCACGCTTCCGCGCCTTGCCCCGGGCGCCTACCCGCCCACTCGACTGCGCCGGCATCAGCCAGACACGCGGGAGAGGTACTCGCCCGTCCTGGTGTCCACCTTCACCCGCTCGCCGGTGGTGACGAACAGCGGCACCTGCACCTCGGCGCCGGTCTCCAGCCGCGCCGGCTTCGTGCCGCCGCTCGACCGGTCGCCCTGGATCCCGGGCTCGGTGTACTCGATGGCCAGCTCCACGGCGGCCGGCAGGTCGACGTACAGCGGGTTGCCGTCGTGCAGCGCCACCGTCACCTCCTGGCTCTCCAGCAGGAAGTTCGCGGCGTCGCCGACGACGTCACCGGTGACGTAGATCTGGTCGTACGTCTCGGTGTCCATGAACACGTAGTCGGCGCCGTCTTGGTAGAGGTACTGCATGCCGCGCTTGTCGACGGTCGCCACGTCGACCTTGATGCCGGCGTTGAACGTCTTGTCGACGACCTTCCCCGAGGTGACGTTCTTCAGCTTCGTACGGACGAACGCGCCGCCCTTGCCCGGCTTCACGTGCTGGAACTCGACGATGTTCCAGAGCTGGCCGTCCAGGTCGAGGGTCATGCCGTTCTTGAGATCGTTGGTGGTGGCCACTGCCGTGTCGTCTCCTGGGTATTGCTGTGCGCTCAGCCGAGCACAGTGAGCTCGCGGTCGGTTCGGGTGAGGGATTCCGTGCCTTCCGCGTCGACCAGGACGGTGTCCTCGACGCGCACTCCGCCGCGACCGGGGAGATACACCCCGGGCTCGACGGTGACGGGCACCCGGCTGGCCAGTGTAGCCGTCGAGCTGTAGCCCATGAACGGGTCCTCGTGGATCTCCAGCCCGACGCCGTGCCCGAGCCCGTGCGTGAACCGGTCGCCGAACCCCGCGTCGGTGATGACGGCGCGGCTCGCGGCGTCCACGTCCTTGGCCGCGACGCCGGGCACGAGCGCCTGTTTCGCGGCGTGCTGCGCGGCGACGACCAGCTCGTAGATCTCCTTCTGCCAGCCCGCGGCGACGCCGACCACGAACGTCCTGGTCTCGTCCGCGTGGTAGCCGGCGTAGCGTGCGCCGAAGTCGATCTTCACGAAGTCGCCGGTCTGCAACAGCCGGTCGGTCGGCTGGTGGTGCGGGATCGCCGAGTTCGGGCCGCTGGCGACGATCGTCGGGAAGCCGGGCGCGTCCGCCCCGTGCTCGCGCATCTTCGCGTCCAGCTTGCGGGCCAGGTCGCGCTCGGTGATGCCCTCCCTGATCCCAGGGAGCAGGTCGGTGAGCGCTTGGTCGCTGATCGTGCAGGCCCGCCGCAGCGCGGCGATCTCGACCTCGTCCTTGACCATCCGCAGCTGCTCCACGCCGCGCTGGAGCGAGCCGAGCCCGAGCTCAGCGGCGCCGTCGACCATCGCGCGATGGGCCGCCACGGTGACGTCGTGGTCCTCGAACGCCACCCTCCGCTCGCCGGAGGCGACCAGCTGCTTCGCCGCGTGCACGGCGACCGGCAGCCGCACGCCCGTGCGGGCCGGGTAGTCGACGTAAAGCTCCAGGTCCGGCGCCTCGGTGACGGCCTGGTCGGCGTACCTGCCGTCGGTCACCAGCAGGTCGGCGCCGTTCTCGCGTACCACGAGCGCACCGTTGGACCCGCTGAACCCGGACAGGTACCGCACGTTCACCAGCCTGGTGACGATCGCCGCCTCGACGTCCCGCTGTGCGAGGAGCACCCGTAGCCGATCCCTACGAACCGCGTGATTGGCCCCCGAGCCACCCATATGTCGCCTTTCCTCTGCTCCGCGCATGCACCGCCGCCGCACGGTACCGCACCGGCCCCTCACACCGTAACCCGGCCGTGACCTATTCGCCGCCGCCGTCGGGTGAATTCCCCGCAGTGATCGCGGCTAGCTGACCGGTCGGCTGGGGACGAACGGGCGTACTTGCACCACGCCGGGGTTCCATTGCACGAAGGCCTCGGCGAACGCCGGATGCGGCTTGGTGAGCACGAAGTACCCCTCCTCGACCCGCGCGTCCACGTCGCTGGTGTGGAACAGCCTGATGCTGTAGACGTCCAGGCCCCGCGCGAGCACGAGGAAGACGAGCGCGAAGGCCAGCGCGTGCCAGTCCAGGTCGGTTGCGAACAGGGTCGCCGCGCCGAACACCGCGACGATGCAGGCGACGACCGCACCGACGAGGGCGACCATCCCGTTGCGCAACCGCGCACTCGACCTGGCCGCCACCTCTGGGCACGCCGGCATCGACATATGCCCGTGCCAAGCCGGCCGGCCGGCCGAACAACAGGTCGATCAAGTAACTGTGGTCGCCCGGGCGGCCGCGCCGGAATCGCCAGAGCTCCTGCCACCACTCGGGTGCCTCGCCGTACGCCCGCGGGTCGAAGTACACCTTCGTCACGTCGCCGGGTCGCCGCCCGGCCGGTGGCAACGCACACCGGCGGTGGCGGCACCGGCTGCGCCCGGTACCAGCGCACCTGGACGTCCTGGCCGGGCAGTACCGGTTCCGCCCAGAACCGGTCGCCGTGCGGGTGCCCGGGCCACGGCTGACCATGGGGTGCGTCCGGGTACATTCGCCTCCCTGCGCACGCTCCTGCCTGCCGGGCGGCGACATACCAGCCGTGCGGCGGCCCGTGTCGTCATCAGGTGTTCGCGACCGCGCGCAGCGCGAGGTCGTACGACGCCATGCCGAAGCCGGCGACGGTGCCGGTCGCGACGCCGGCGACGACCGAGGTGTGCCTGAACTCCTCGCGCGCCGCCGGGTTGCTCAGATGCACCTCGACCAGCGGCGCGGTGCGCTGCGCGCAGGCGTCGCGCAACGCGTACGAGTAGTGCGTGAACGCGGCCGGGTTCAGCACCACGGGCAGCTCGCCGTCCGCGGCCTCGTGCAGCCAGTGGACCAGCTCGGCCTCGTCGTCGGTCTGCCGCACCTCGACGTCCAGACCGAGCTCCTTGCCGACCGTCGTACACCGCTCGACCAGGTCGGCGTAGGAGGTGTGACCGTAGACGTCGGGCTCCCGCGAGCCGAGCCGGCCGAGGTTCGGACCGTTCAAGACCAGTACGCGCATCCGGCTCAGCGCCCCACGGTGGAGTACGTCTGCTCGAGCAGCTCGGGATCCGGGTCCTCGAGGATGATCGGGTCGGCGAGGCCGGCGAGAACCACGAAGCGCAGCTTCGCGCCGCGGGCCTTCTTGTCCACGCGCATGGACTCGAGCAGCTTCGGCCACGCCTTCGCGTGGTAGTGCGTCGGCAGGCCGAGCGCCTCGAGCACGGCGACGTGCCGCTTCGCGGTCACCTCGTCGAGCTCACCGGCGCGCCTGGCCAGCTCGGCGGCGAACACCATGCCGACGGAGACCGCGTAGCCGTGCTTGCACTTGTAGCGCTCCAGCCGCTCGACGGCGTGGCCGAGGGTGTGCCCGTAGTTCAGCGCCTCGCGCGGGCCCTGCTCGCGCAGGTCGCCGGCGACGACGTCCGCCTTCATCGCGATCGCCCGCTCGACCAGCTGCCGCGCGACCGGGCCGCTCGGCGTGGTCGCTGCCGTGGGGTCGCCCTCGATCAGGTCGAGGATCTTCGGGTCCGCGATGAAGCCGGCCTTCACCACCTCGGCGAGGCCGGCCACGTAGTCCTCACGCGGCAGCGTCGCCAGCGTGGACAGGTCGCACAGCACGCCAGCCGGCGGGTGGAAAGCGCCGACCAGGTTCTTGCCGGCGGACGTGTTGATGCCGGTCTTGCCGCCGACCGCCGCGTCCACCATGCCGAGCAGCGACGTCGGCACGTGGACGACCCGCACGCCGCGCAACCAGCTCGCCGCGACGAACCCGGCCAGGTCGGTCACTGCTCCCCCGCCGACGGCGACCACGCAGTCGGTGCGGGTGAAGTTCCGCTCGCCCAGCCGGTTCCAGCACATGGCGGCGACCGAGACGTCCTTGCCGGCCTCCGCGTCCGGCACGGAGATCCGGCAGACGTCGTAGCCCGCGCCGTCCAGCACCTCGGCCACCTGGTCGGCGACCAGCTGCAGCGGCGGCGCGGTCACCACGGCGACCTGCCGCGCGCGGTCACCGACGATGGCCGGCAGCTCGTCGAGGATCTGCTCGCCCACGAGCACCTCGTACGGTTGCTCGCCCTCCACCCGTATCCGCGTGGTACCCACCTTGGTTGCCTCTCGTACTCGAACAGTCCCTAGACCGGAAGGCCGATCGCGCTCGACACCTCGGCGGCGACCTCGCTCGGCGTGCGGTCGGCCGTGGCCACGGTGGCCGTCGCGACTTCCTCGTACAGCGGCCGGCGTTCGGCCATCAGGTGGCGCAGCGCCGTGCGCGGGTTGACCACGAGCAGCGGGCGCGGTGCGTCCAGCCCGACCCGTTGCGCGGCAGCGGCCAACGTGACGTCGAGGAAGACGACCGTGTGCTCGCGCAGCAGCGCGCGGGTGTGCTCGTCGAGTACGGCGCCGCCGCCGAGCGCGAGCACCCCGGTGTGGGTCGCCAAGGCCGTCTCGACGGCCTCGCGCTCCAACTGCCGGAACACGGCCTCGCCGTCGGACACGAAGATCTCCGAGACGGCCGTGCCGGTGCGTTCCTCGACGTCGCCGTCGGTGTCGCGGAACTCCACGCCGAGCCGCTCGGCGAGCAGCTCGCCCACCGACGTCTTGCCTGCGCCCGGCGGGCCGACCAGCACCACGCGCGGCCCGTGACTCACCAACTCGGTGTCGCCCACATCGACCTTCTTATTCACTGTCTGTAGTCACTTAGGTTCTCATGGTCACATTCCGACCACACAGCCGGTCCCCGACACCGACCGCCCCTGCGCACATGATCACACGTGCTAACGGACGGTGAGGCTGGCCAGGTAGCTGGCCAGGTTGCGCCGCACCTCGGGCACCGAGTCGCCGCCGAACTTCTCCACCGCTGCGTCCGCGAGCACCAGCGCGGTCATCGCCTCCGCCACCACAGCGGCGGCCGGCACCGCGCAGACGTCGCTGCGCTGGTTGATCGCCTTCGCCGGCTCCCCCGTCGCGACGTCGACCGTACGGAGGGCGCGCGGCACGGTGGAGATCGGCTTCATGGCCGCGCGCACCCGCAGCACCTCGCCGGTGGTCATGCCACCCTCAGTGCCGCCTGAGTACCCGGTCAGCCGGCGTACGCCTTCCGGCGTGCCGACGATCTCGTCGTGCGCAGCGGAACCGCGCCGCCTGGCGACGTCGAAGCCGTCGCCGACCTCGACCCCCTTGATCGCCTGGATCCCCATCAGGGCAGCGGCCAGCCGGCCGTCCAGCCGCCTGTCCCAGTGCGTGTGGCTGCCCAGCCCAGGCGGCAGCTTGTGCACCACTACCTCGACCACGCCGCCCAACGTGTCGCCCTCGGCCTTCGTGGTGTCGACCTCGGCGACCATCTGCTTCGAGGTGTCCGGGTCGGCGCACCGTAGCGGGTCCTCGTCGATCCGCTCCCGGTCGGCCGGCTCGGGCACGACGCCCGCAGGCACCTCCACCGGGCCGAGCGCGGTCACGTGGCTGAGCAGCTCGACGTCCAGCGCCTGCAGCAGGAACCGCCTCGCCACCTCGCCGAGCGCGACCCTGGCCGCGGTCTCCCGCGCGCTCGCGCGCTCCAGGATCGGCCGCGCGTCGTCGAAGCCGTACTTCTGCATGCCCACCAGGTCGGCGTGGCCGGGGCGCGGCCTGGTCAGCGGCGCGTTGCGCGCGAGGTTCTCGATCTCCGCCTGGTCGACGGGGTCGGCGGCCATCACCTGCTCCCACTTCGGCCACTCGGTGTTGCCCACCTGCACCGCGATGGGGCTGCCGAGCGTGCTGCCGTGCCGCACGCCGCCGAGGAACGTCACCTCGTCCTGCTCGAACGACATCCGCGCGCCGCGGCCGTAGCCGAGCCGCCGCCGCGCCAACGCCGCGGCCACGTCCGACGTGGTCACCTCGACGCCCGCGGGCAGCCCCTCGAGTATCGCCACGAGCGCAGGACCATGCGACTCGCCTGCGGTCAGCCAACGCATCATGCCCCAAGTCTCCCACTGCCCCACCGCAGGCCCTGCGGAAGAGGTCGCAGCGCGTCACGAGCGGGCGAGTTCATCTCGCGTTCAGTACGTCTGACTAGGCGCGATGTCCGTGCGCTGGTAGGAAGTACGGCGCCAGCAGTTCCGCCGACCGTCGGAGGCGACCGATGCGCCGAACCGTTGCTGCCGCGTCGGTCGCGGCTCTGCTCGGGCTCACCGTCGCCGCCGGGCCCGGCTACGCGGCCGAGGACGTGCACGTCCACGACATCCAAGGTGCTGCGCACGTCTCGCCGCTGGCCGGCGAGGACGTCGCGGACGTCCCCGGCGTGGTCACCGCCGTCGCCGACGACCAGTTCTTCCTGCAGGACCCGCAGCCGGACACCGACCCCGCCACCGCCGAGGGCCTGCTGGTGTACACCGGCGCCGCGCCCGGCGTGGCCGTCGGCCACGCCGTCACGGTGACCGGCAAGGTCACCGAGTACCGGCCCGGCGGAGCGGCGACGAACCTCAGCACCACGGAGATCGTCAGCGCGCCCGACCAGGTCGACGTGGCGTCGAGCGGCAACCCGCTGCCCGCGGCCACGGTGGCGGGCAGCGACGGCCGGGTGCCGCCCAACCAGGTGATCACCGAGGGCGTGGACGGTGACGTCGAAGAGTCGGACGTCTTCGCCCCGGCGAAGCACGGCCTGGACTTCTGGGAGTCGCTGGAAGGCATGCGGGTGCAGGTGGACGACGCGCTCGCCGTGGCGCCGACCAACAGGTTCGGCGAGCTGGCCGTGGTCGGCGACGACGGCGCACACGCGAAGCCACGCAGCACCAGCGGCGGTGTGGTGCAGACGGCGGCCGACGGCAACCCGGAGCGGCTGATCCTGCGCGGCGCGTTCGCGAAGGTGCCTACCGCCGACGTGGGTGACGTACTGCCAGGCGCCGTGACCGGGGTGCTCGACTACAACTTCGGCAACTACACGCTGGAGATCGACGAGACGCCGGACGTGCGAAGCGGCGACCTCGACCGCGAGGTCACCGACCCGCAGCGCCGGAACGAGCTGTCCGTCGCGTCGTTCAACGTGGAGAACCTCGACCCTGCGGACCCCGCGGCGAAGTTCGCCGGCCTCGCCGAGACGGTCGTACGCAACCTCCGTGCGCCCGACATCCTCACCGTCGAGGAGATCCAGGACGACACCGGCCCGACCGACGACGGCACGGTGACCGCCGACGCCACCGTGGATAAGCTGACCGCGGCGATCGAGGACGCCGGCGGCCCTGCGTACGCCTGGCAGTCGATCGACCCGGAGAACAACGCCGACGGCGGCGAGCCTGGCGGCAACATCAGGGTCGGCTTCCTGTACCGCACCGACTGCGGCATCGAGTTCGCCGACGCGCCGCGCGGCGACGCCACCACGCCCGTTGGGGTCGAGGCGGCCGACGGCGGCGCGCGGCTGACGCATAACCCCGGCCGCATCGAGCCGAACGGCGACGCGTGGGACGAGACCCGCAAGCCGGTCGCGGGACAGTTCACCTGGCGTGGCGAGACGGTGTTCGTGGTCGCCAACCACTGGAGCAGCAAGGGCGGCGACGACCCGCTGATGGGCCGCTACCAGCCGCCGCGGCTGGCCAGCGAGGAGCAGCGCGTCGCGCAGGCGCGGTCGGTGGCCGGGTTCGTCGAGGAGCTCACCGCCGTGGACCCGAAGGCGCACGTCGTCGTCGCCGGTGACCTGAACGACTTCCCCTGGTCACCGCCGATCACGGAGGCTACCGACCTGGTCGACCTGCCGCAGCTGCTGCCGAAGGCGGGCCGGTTCACGTACAACTACCAGGGCAACTCCGAGGTGCTCGACCACATCCTGCTCAGCAGGTCGCTCACCAAGCGTGGATTCCGGTACGACGTGGTGCACACCAACGCGGACTTCGCCGACCAGCTCAGCGACCACGACCCGCAGGTCGTAAGGCTCGAGCTCACGGCAGGGCGTTGACGATCTCCGCGACCGGCCGCCTGGTGCCGGTGTAGAACGGCACCTCGAGCCTGGTGTGGCGCCGCGCCTCCGAACCGCGCAGGTGCCGCATCAGGTCGGTGAGGCTGTACAGCTCGTCCGCCTCGAAGGCAAGCATCCACTCGTAGTCGCCGAGGGCGAACGACGCGACGGTGTTCGAGCGCACCTCCGGGTAGTCGCGCGCCATCTTGCCGTGCTCGGCGAGCATGGTGCGCCGCTCCTTCCCGTCGAGCAGGTACCACTCGAGCGACCGGACGAACGGGTACACGCAGACGTACGTCCGCGGCTCCTCGCCCGCGAGGAACGCGGGGATGTGACTCTTGTTGAACTCCGCCGGCCGGTGCAGCGCCATCGCGGAGAACACCGGCTCGCAGCAGCGGCCGAGCTGGGTGCGCCTGAATCGCGCGTATGCGTCCTGCAGCAGCTCGGGCGAGTCGGCCACCCACCAGAACATCAGGTCGGCGTCGGCCCGGAAGCCGCTGACGTCGTAGCTGCCCCTGGTCGTCACGCCCTCGGTGTCGAGCTTGGCCAACAGCTGCTCGACCTCGGTCGCGACGCGTTGCCTGTCGACGTCCGTCTGCCGGTCGCCGCGGCCGTCGAGATCGATCGGTGTGGTGGCACGGAAGACCGACCACATGGTGTACCGCACGACCTCGTTGAGCTCGCGCGCCTGCTTGCCGTCTACTGTCACGCTGCCATTGTCACGCGTGGCCGAGCGCACCGAGCACCCGGTCCGCGGCCGCTCGGCCGCTCGCGACGCACGCGGGCACGCCGACACCGCCGTACGCCGCACCGCACACCGCGAGCCGGTCGTGCTCGGCCACCGCCGCAAGCGCCTTCTCCACCCTCGCCAGGTGCCCGACTACGTACTGCGGCAGCGCGCCGCCCCACCGGGTCACCCGGCTGGCGACCGGCGGCTCGGCGATCCCGGCCGCGGCGAGGTCGGTGACCGCCTGCTGTACGAGCGTCCCGTCCGCGACCTGCAGGGTGCGCTCCTCGCCGTACCTGCCGACCGAGCAGCGCACCACGGCGAGGCCGTCGGCGGCCACCTGCGGCCACTTCTGCGACATGGCGGTGGCCGCCTTGATCGTCCGGCCGGCCGACGCCGGCACCAGGAACCCGCTGCCCAGCCTGCCTGGCACGGCCGACGCCGGGTACACCAGCGTGACGAGCGCCATGCTCGCGTACTCGACGGCGCCCAGCTCGGTCGCCGCGGCCGGGGCGATCTGGGCGAGCAGCCGGGACGCCGGGCGCGCAGGCACGGCGAGCACCACGGCGTCCGCCCGCACCTGCTCGGGTTCGCGCGCCGGCCCGACGGTCAGCCACCAACCGTCGGTGCTCTCGCACAGCTCCCGCACCATGGCCGAGGTACGGATCCGCGCACCCGACCGCTCGGCGAGCAGCTGCGGCAACCGGCCCATGCCACCGCGCAGGCTGACGAACCCCGGGCCGGTGGCCGACGGCGCCTGCGCCACCACCCGCCTGGCCGCGGCCACCAGCGAACCGTCGGTACGCAGCAGCGGTGCCAGCTGCGGCAGCGTCGCCGGCAGCGAGAGCGCGTCCGCCCGGCCGGCGTACACGCCGGCGAGCAGCGGCTCGACGAGCCGGTCCACCACCTCGGCGCCCAGCCGCGACGTCACGTAGTCGCCGACGGCCACGTCGTCGGTGAGCGGTCTGCCGGGCAGCTGCGGCTCTTGCGCCACCCGGTCGACGGTGTCCGCGGAGAACAGCCCACTGCCCGCCACCGCGTCGACGTCGGCGGGGATGCCCATCACGTGGCCCTTCGGCATGGGCACCAGGTCGTCGCCCACCCAGATCGACGCGCTCGTCGTCGCCGGCTCGACCAGGTCGCCGGCCGCGCCGAGCGCCCGCACCAGCTCGACGCCCTCCGGCCGGCGCGCGAGCATCGACTCCGCGCCCTCGTCCACGGGGATGCCCGCGACCTCGGACACCCGCAGCTTGCCGCCCAGTTGCGGTGCACCCTCGAACACCGTCACGTCGACCCGGTCGCCCACGCGGTTGGTCAGCTCCCACGCGGCGGTCAGGCCGGCCACCCCGGCGCCGACGACCGCGACGCGCGGGCGGTCGGAACGGTTCCCTGGCATGCGCAAAGGCTCTCAGACCGTTGCGGCATTGGAACCTCAGCCCAGGCATCCGTACGCGTTCCCCGAGGCGTGTAGTCAGCAAAACGCGCCAACGAGGGGATCACGTATGACAGCCCGCCTGCTGACCATCCACCGCCGCCGACTCGCCATCGCCGCGATACCGCTCGCACTCGCGGTTCTCGTCTCGTGCGGTGGCGCGCAGGAGACCTCGACCGAGGAAGCCGACTCCGGGCTCGCCGACCGTTCCGAAGGCAAAGCGCAACCGTCGAAGCCCGGCACCACGACTACCGACGAGCCGGCGAAGACCATCGGCGCCCAGCTGCTGACGTACACGGCGACGCTGCGCTTGCGTGTCGACGACACCGACAAGGAGTCCGTGGCCGCCGAACGGCTCGTCACGAAGGCCGGCGGCTACGTGCAGAGCCAGCAGCAGCTCGGCGAGTCGAACGGCGCGACGGCCACCACCACGTTCCAGGTGCCGAGCGCCGAGTACCGCACCGTGCTGAAGCAGCTCGGCAAGCTCGGCACCAGGCTCTCCCTCACCCAGAACACCGACAACGTCACCGAGGCCGTCGCGGACGTCGACCAGCGCGTCAAGTCGGCTGAGGCGTCGCTGAAGCGGCTGCGCACCCTGCTGAAGACCGCGTCGGACATCGACGACGTGCTCGCCATCGAGGAGAAGATCGGCTCCACCCAGGCGGAGCTGGAGTCGCTGCAGGCCAGGCAGCGCGCGCTGGCCAAGCAGGTCGACTACGCGACCATCACCGTCACGCTCACCGGCCCGCGGGACGAGCAGGACGAGCAGGCGACAGGGTTCCTCGCCGGCCTGCGCGCCGGCTGGCACGGGCTGCTCGCCTTCCTCACCGGTGTCGCCACGGTGTTCGGCGCCGTCCTGCCGTTCCTGCTGATCGCCGGCCCGTTGGGGCTCGCCGGCTGGCTGTTCTGGCGCCGGCACCGCAGCACCCGCAGCCGGCGACAGGCCAAGGCCGAACCTTCGGTGTGACGCCCGCCACTTGCCACCGGGCGCCCGGCTTGATTGCATCGTGAGCGTCCGTACGGGTGAAGGGCAGTGTTCCCATGGCCAACTACTGGCATCCATTCGCCGACATGGCACAGG
This sequence comes from Streptosporangiales bacterium, assembly GCA_009379825.1. NCBI lineage: Bacteria > Bacillati > Actinomycetota > Actinomycetes > Streptosporangiales > Streptosporangiales bacterium. The sequence continues at coordinate 141,199 of WHTA01000002.1, read as the reverse complement.
TCAGCGCGGGCGGCGAGCTCGTCATCGCGGCGGGCGACGGCGCGTACGTCTACGACGAGGACGGGCGCAAGTACTTCGATGCCGCCGGTGGGCTGTGGTACTGCAACGTCGGCTATGGCAGGGCGGAGCTCGCCGACGCCGCGGCGGAGCAGATGCGGAAGCTGTGCGCGTACTCCAACTTCGGGCCGTACGCGACCCGGCCGACGCTCGACCTCGCCGACCGGCTGGTCGAGCTCGCCCCGATGGACGGCGCGAAGGTCTTCTTCACCAGCGGCGGCTCCGACTCCGTCGACACCGCCGTGAAGCTCGCGCTGCGGTACTGGGCGGAGCGGGGCCAGCCGCAGCGCGACACGATCATCGTGCGGCAGCGTGCGTACCACGGCATGCACGCGGCCGGCACCGGTCTGGCCGGCATCCCGGACAACCGCGCCGGTTACCCGCAGCTGCTGCCGCACGTCGAGCAGGTGTCTTACGACTCGGCGGAGGAGCTGGCCGCCACCATCGAGCGGGTCGGGCCGGACCGGGTCGCGGCGTTCTTCTGCGAACCGGTCGTCGGCGCGGGCGGGGTGTACCCGGTGTCCGCGGAGTACCTGACCGCCGCCCGCGCGACCTGCAGGGACGCCGGCGTCCTGTTCGTCGCGGACGAGGTGATCTGCGGGTTCGGGCGGCTCGGCGAGTGGTTCGCCAGCGGTAGGTACGGGCTCGACCCCGACCTGCTCACCTGCGCGAAGGGGTTGACGTCCGGCTACCTGCCGATGGGTGCCGTGCTCATCGGCGCGAACGTCGCGGAGCCGTTCTTCGCCGAACCTGGCACCATCTGGCGGCACGGGTACACCTACTCCGGGCACGCGACGGCGGCCGCGGTCGCGCTGGCCAACCTCGACATCCTAGAGCGGGAGCAGCTGATCCCGCACGCCCGCGAGCTGGAGGGCGAGGTCACCACTGCACTGCAGCCGCTGGCGCAGCACGCCCTCGTCGACGAGGTGCGGTCCGGGGTCGGCGTGCTCGCCGCGGTGCAGCTCGCCGCGAGCGCACTCGCCGACCGGCCGGGGCTGCCCGACCAGGTGATCGGCGGCCTACGCGAACGCGGCGTGCTCACCCGCGCACTGGCCGGCGGAGCCATCCAGGTCTCGCCGTCGCTGGTCACGCAGACCACCGACCTGAAGCTACTCGCCGACGCCGTCACCGGCGCCCTGGACGCCTATGGCACCTAGCTCGCCGTCTCGGTGTGTACCAGGTCGGCTGCTCGCCGACGCCTAACCCGCCGACTCGGCATGCACCACGCTGACCAGAAGCTGCTCGCCGACGCCCTGGACGTAGCGGACGCCTAGGGAGCCGACTCGGCATGCACCAGGCCGACCTGAGCTGCTCGCCGACGCCCTGGACGTAGCGGACGCCTAGCCGGCCGTCTCGCCGACGCCCTACGTGCCGGCGCCCTGGACGCAGCGGACGCCTAGCCCGCTGTCTCGGCGACTGGACACCCTGGACGCCTATGGCACCTAGCTCGCCGTCTCGGTGTGTACCAGGTCGACCAGGCGGGTGAGGGTGTCCGGGTCGGTCGACGGCAGCACGCCGTGGCCGAGGTTGAACACGTGCCCGGCGGCGGCGCGTCCCCTGGCCAGGACGTCCTTGGCGCGATCGGCGACCAGGTCCCAGGGGCCGAGGCACACCGCCGGGTCCAGGTTGCCCTGCAGCACGACGCCAGCGCCGACCCGCTTGGCCGCCTCGTCCAGCGGCACCCGCCAGTCGACACCGAGCACCGTCGCGCCCGCCTCGACCATCGGGCCGAGCAGCTCCCCCGTCCCGACGCCGAAGTGCACCCGCGGCAGGTCCGCGGGCAGCCCGTCGAACACCGACCTGGTGTGCGGCAGCACGTAGCTCCGGTAGTCCTCCACGCCGAGCACCCCGGCCCAGGAGTCGAACAGCTGCACCGCAGCCACGCCCGCGTCCACCTGCACCTGGAGGAACGTCCGGGTGAGCGCCGCGATCCTGCCGAGCAGGGCGTGCCAGGTGTCCGGCTCCGCGTACATCAGCGCGCGGGTGCGTTCGAAGTGCCGCGACGGGCCACCCTCGACGAGGTACGACGCCAGCGTGAACGGCGCCCCGGCGAACCCGACCAACGGCACGCCGCGCAGCTCGGTCAGCGGGCCGCGCACGGCGTCCGCGACGAACTCGAGGTCCGCCGGCGTGAGCTCGGGTAGCGCGGCCACGTCGGCCGCCGACCGGATCGGCGTCCCCACCACCGGGCCCACGCCCGGCCGCAGCTCGACGTCCATCCCCGCAGCGTGCAACGGCACCACGATGTCGCTGAACAGCACCGCCGCGTCCACCCCGTAGCGGCGCACCGGCTGCATGGTGAGCTCGGTGACCAGCTCGGGACGCCGGCAGGCGGTAAGCATCGGCACGCCCTCCCTGGCCCGCCGGTACTCCGGCAGCGCACGTCCGGCCTGCCGCATGAACCAGACGGGAGTGTGGGGCACCTGCTGGGCCCGACAGGCGCGCAGGAACGGGGAATCGGCCAGCAGATCGCTCACTGCCGGATCGTGACACACCTCGGCATGCTCGCGACACGCCGGGGCCGCCTCCCGGGTTTCCCTCCACCGCCGTGCCACCGTCGAAGCGACGAAGCTCACGGTGCCGCCGGCCGTACGGGCCCGGCAACACCGACCCATGGGCCCAGGCACGACAACAAGAGAGCTGACCGATGACGAGCCAACCAGAGTTCTTCTGTCCGTCCTGTGCGGCGGTCGTCGCATTCGAGCAGCCACCGTGTTCAGACGGTCACGAAGAGTGTCTAGACCTCGCGTGCACCCTCTGCGGTACCGCACTCTTCGCCGGTGGCCAGGCGCCTTGGCCGCAGCGCCGACGTCGGCACCGGCCGGCCCGTCGTGCCCGTACGTCCGCGGGTCGCGTCGCGTGAGCCGTTTCGGCGCGCCGCGAGGGCGCGGAGCCGTCGATTCGGCCTACGCTGCTGACATGACCGTGTTCGGGGACACGGACGGGACACCACCGGAGTTTCGTCGCGCCATCGCCAGCCTGCGCAGCGTCACGCTGCGCCCCGAGGTGCAGCTCGACGAGGCGCCTGCACCCCGGCAGCTGGCCCCGTACTCGATGGCACTCACCGCCGACGTCGTCGTCGCGGACGAGGACCTGGCCACCGGACGACTGGTCGTGCTGCACGACCCGGACGGCCCGGACGCCTGGGCCGGCACCATCCGGATGGTGTCGCTGGTGCAGGCGGACATCGAGCCGGAGGCGGCGGCCGACCCGCTGCTGCCGGCCGTCGGCTGGAGCTGGCTGATCGACGCGCTGGACGCCAGGAACGCCACGTACGGCGCGGCCAGCGGCACAGTCACCAGGCTCGCCGAGGAGTCGTTCGGCCTGGACAGGGAACCGACCGCGAAGGTGGAGATCCGGGCTTCCTGGACGCCGCACGACGAGGACCTCGGGCCGCACCTCAGCGCGTGGAGCGACGTGCTCTGCCAGGCCGGCGGGCTACCGCCGGTGCCACCGGACGTGGCGATCCTGCCGAACCGCTCGCGCTAGGCCCCGGCCAGCGTCGCGAACCGGCCGGCGAACGCCGACCAGGTCTGCCGCATCTCGTCCTCGTGCTCCCTCACGGTGGCCAGCGCGTCGCGGGTGGCGTCGTCGTGGTCGGCGCCGCGGGACTCCAGCTTCGCCCACACCTCGGCCTTCTCCGCGCCGGCCTCCGGGTGGAACTGGATGCTCCAGGCCTTCGGCCCCACGCGCGCCGCCTGCGGGTGCCCGTCGGCGCTCTCCGCGAGCAGCACTGCGCCCGGCGGCAAGGCCGTGACCACGTCACCGTTCCACTGCACCGCATGCGTCCCGGTGGGGAGCGGGCCGAACAGCGGGTCCTCCGCCGCCTCGCGCTGGAACCCGACGGCCAGCGCACCGCGCTGCCGGCCGTCCGGGTTGCGCTGTACCTCGCCGCCGCACGCGACGGTGAGCAGCTGGTGCCCCAGGCAGACGCCCAGGCACGGCACCTCCGCCCCGACGTACGCGCGCAGCAGCGCCTTCGTGTCGGTCAGCCACGTGTACTTGACGTCGTCGTACGCACCCATCGAGCCGCCCAGCACGACGAGCGCGTCGTGCGTCACCTCGGCCGGCACCGTCTCGCCGGCGAACGGCCGCACCACCTCGACGGTCAGCCCCGCGTCCTCGAACCACTCGCCGAGCCAGGCCAGGTCGGCGTCCTTCTCGTGCTCGATCACCAATGCAGTCGCCACACCTGCACATTAACCGTCGCGCCGTGTCGCCGCACGGCGCGCCATATCGGCAGACCCGCGGTCCGCGGCATACGGTGGAGACCATGGCCAAGGTGGCACCGGATGACGTTGCCGCCGCAGCGGACACGGTGCGCCTAGTCGAGCCTCGCGACGGAATCCCGCCAGTCATCGACCGGCCCACCGACCTGCGCGCGGCGGTCGACCGCTATGCCCGTTCGTCCGGTCCCGTCGCGTTCGACGCCGAACGGGCCTCCGGCTACAGGTACAGCCAGCGTGCGTACCTGATCCAGCTGCGGCGGCCGGACGCCGGCACACTCTTGATCGACCCGACCGCCGTGCCCGACCTGACGGTGGTACGCGACGCGTTCGCGGACGACGAGTGGGTGCTGCACGCCGCCAACCAGGACCTGCCGTGCATGGCCGAGCTCAGCCTGCTGCCACCCCGGCTGTTCGACACCGAGCTGGCCGGCCGGCTGCTCGGCTACCCGCGGGTGGCGCTCGGCACCCTGGTCGAGACGCTGCTCGGCTACTCGCTGGAGAAGGGGCACGCCGCGGCCGACTGGTCCACCCGGCCGCTGCCCCGCGACTGGCTCGCCTACGCGGCACTCGACGTCGAGCTGCTGATCGAGCTGCGCAACCACCTGGAGGCCGAGCTCGCCGAGGCCGGCAAGCTCGACTGGGCGCGGGAGGAGTTCGACGCGATCCGCACCGCGCCGACCCGGCCGCGCCGCGCCGAGGAGTGGCGGCGTACCTCGGGCATCCACAAGATGACCGAGCTGCGCGGCCTGGCCATCGTCCGCGCGCTCTGGTCGGCGCGCGAGGAGCTGGCCAAGCAGCGCGACCTGGCACCCGGCCGCGTCCTCGCCGACGCGGCGATCGTCGCGGTGGCGCAGGCCAAGCCCACCACGCTGGACGAGCTCCGCAAGGTGCCTGGCGTCTCAAGCAAGCGGACGTCCGCGTCCACCCCGCGGTGGCTCGACGCCGTCACCTCGGCGCTCGAGCTGCCGGACGCCGACCTCCCCCGCCGCCGCGCCCGGTCGACCGAGCCGCCGGCGACCAAGCGCTGGGGCAGCAAGCAGCCGGAAGCCGCGGCCCGCCTCGCCGCCGTACGCGCCGTCGTGACCGAGCTCGCGGAGCAGCACAACCTGCCGCAGGAGAACCTGGCCCCGCCGACCGCCGTACGCCAGCTGGCCTGGGCACCGCCCGCACGACCCACCAGCGACGCGGTCGCCGCCCTGCTCCGCGCGGAAGGCGTCAGGGAGTGGCAGATCTCCCTGCTCGCCACCAACCTCGCCGGCGCCCTGTCCAGCTGACGACCGAACGCGGACCTGCTGCCGTGTCGTCGCGTGCCCTCCTGGTCAAGCGTTGTTACTCGTGAGTAATATGGGGCCGTCCGCTGCCCACCGCGATGCGGAGGAACCGTGCCCGACCAGTCCGACCCACCCGCCACCGCTCGCGCCGTGCGCGACGTCGTCTTCGTCGACGGGGTGCGCACTCCGTTCGGCAAGAACAACGGCGCGTACGCCGAGACCCGCGCCGACGACCTGGTCATCCGCTGCCTGCGGGAGCTCTTGAAGCGCAACCCGTCGCTGCCGCCTGAGCGCGTGGACGACGTTGCGATCGCCGCGACCACGCAGACCGGCGACCAGGGCCTCACCATCGGCCGCACCGCGGCGCTGCTCGCCGGGCTGCCGAAGACCGTGCCCGGCTTCGCCATCGACCGGATGTGCGCCGGCGCCATGACCGCGGTCACCACTATCGCGTCGGGCATCGCCGTCGGCGCGTACGACGCGGCGTTCGCTGGCGGCGTTGAGCACATGACCAGGCACCCGATGGGCGAAGGCGTCGACCCCAACCCGCGGATCATCGCGGAGAAGCTCGTCGACCCGTCCGCCCTCGTGATGGGCCAGACGGCGGAGAACCTGCACGACCGCTTCCCCGGCATCAGCAAGGAGCGCGCCGACGCGTTCGGCCAGGCCAGCCAGCAGAAGCTGGCGAAGGCGTACGCGGACGGCAAGGTGCAGCGCGACCTGGTGGCGATGGCGACGAGGAGCCAGGCCGAGGGCTGGGGCCTGCAGAGCGTGGACGAGCCGCCGCGGCCGGACACCACGCTCGACGGCCTCGCCGGCCTGAAGACGCCGTTCCGGCCGCACGGCCGGGTCACCGCCGGCAACGCCGCGCCGATCACCGACGGCGCCACCGCGTGCCTGCTCACCGCCGCGGACGTCGCCGCCGAGTTCGGGCTCACGCCGAAGATGCGCCTGGTCTCGTTCGCGTTCGCCGGCGTAGAGCCCGAGGTCATGGGCGTGGGCCCGATCCCGTCCACGGAGAAGGCGCTGGCGAAGGCCGGCCTCGGCATCGACGACATCGGCCTGTTCGAGCTGAACGAGGCGTTCGCCGTGCAGGTGCTCGCGTTCCTCGACCACTTCGACATCTTGGACGACGACCCGCGGGTCAACGAGTACGGCGGTGCGATCGCCGTCGGCCACCCGCTCGCCTCGTCCGGGGTGCGGCTGATGACCCAGCTGGCCAGGCAGTTCGAGGAGCACCCCGAGGTCCGCTACGGCGTCACGGCGATGTGCATCGGCATCGGCATGGGCGGCACGGTCATCTGGGCGAACCCCCACTACGTCGGAGGGGACAGCTGATGGGCAGCACGGCAACGCTGGACTTCCCGGACGAACTCGTCACGCACGCGCACGTGAAGTACGTGGACCTGCCGGACGCCGCTGGCACCGCCGCGCTCATCACGCTGGACAACGGCTTCGACCACACCAAGCCGAGCTCGTTCGGCGTCGGCGGCCTGCGCTCGCTCGCCGCAGCTCTCGACGAGGTGGAGGCACGCGACGGCCTGGCCGCCGTGTGCATCACCGGCAAGCCGTTCATCCTGGCCGTCGGCGCCGACCTCAAGGGCATGCCGCACATCACCACCCGCGAGCAGGCGCTGGCCATCGGCAAGCTCGGCCACGACGTGTTCCGCCGGCTCGGCGAGCTGCCGGCGCCGTCGTTCGGGCTGATCAACGGCGCCGCCATGGGCGGTGGCCTCGAGGTCGCGCTGCATTGCACGTACCGCACCGTCTCCGCGTCCGCGAACGGCATCGCGCTGCCGGAGTGCTTCCTCGGCCTGGCGCCCGGCTGGGGCGGCACCCGGCTGCTGCCGAACCTGATCGGCCCGGAGTCCGCGGTCACGGTGATCATCGAGAACGCGCTCAACCAGAACCGGATGCTCGACGCCGCGAAGGCGTACCGGCTCGGCATCGCGGACGCGATGTTCGACGGCGCCGACTTCCTCGAGGAGAGCCTGCGCTGGGTCGGCCAGGTCGTCCGCGGTGAGGTCACGGTGACCCGCGACGAGCCGGACCGCGGCGCCGGCTGGGACGCCGCGATCGCCCGTGGCCGCGGCATCGCGGACCAGAAGGTGCATGGCGCGACGCCGGCGCCGTACGCCGCCCTCGACCTGCTCGACCGGGCGCGCGACTTCGACCGCGACGCCGGCTTCGCCGCCGAGGACGAGGTGCTCGCCGACCTGATCATGAGCGAGGAGCTGCGCGCCAGCCTGTACGCCTTCGACCTCACGCAGAGCCGCGCCAAGCGCCCGGCCGGCGCGCCGGACAAGCAGCAGGCGTTGCCGGTCACCAAGGTCGGCATCGTCGGCGCCGGCCTGATGGCGAGCCAGCTCGCGCTGCTGTTCCTGCGCCGGCTCGAGGTGCCCGTCGTGCTGACCGACGTCGACCAGGGCCGTATCGACGCCGGTGTCGGCTACGTGCACGCCGAGGTCTACAAGCTGCTCGGCAAGGGCCGCATCGGCCAGGACAAGGCGAACAAGCTGAAGGCGCTGGTCTCCGGCTCGGCCACGAAGGACGCGTTCGCGGACACCGACTTCGTCATCGAGGCGGTGTTCGAGGAGATGAAGGTCAAGAAGCAGGTCTTCGCCGAGTGCGAGGCCGTCGTCTCCGAGTCGTGCGTGCTCGCGACGAACACGTCCTCGCTGTCGATCAGCGAGATGGCCGCGGACCTGAAGCACCCGGAGCGCGTGGTCGGCTGCCACTTCTTCAACCCGGTCGCCGTACTGCCACTGCTCGAGGTCGTACGTGGCACGGCCACCGACCACGCGACGCTCGCGACGGCGTTCAGCGTCGGCAAGCGGCTGAAGAAGTCGTGCGTGCTGGTGAAGGACGCACCTGCGTTCGTGGTCAACCGGCTGCTCACCAGGTTCCTCGGCGAGATCACCGCCGCCGTGGACGAGGGCACGCCGATCGAGGTGGCCGACCGCTCGGCCGCGCCGCTCGGGCTGCCGATGCCGCCGTTCGTGCTGCTGCAGCTGGTCGGCCCGGCCGTCGCGCTGCACGTCGCGGAGCAGCTGCACGAGGCGTTCCCCGACCGGTTCACCGTGTCGGAGAACCTGCGCAGGCTGGTGTCGGCCGGCAAGCCGAGCGTGTACGTCTGGGAGGGCGCCACCCCGAAGGTCGACCCCGAGGTGGCCGAGCTGTTCGAGCACGGCGACGCCCCTTCGACCGAGGAGCAGCTGCGTGCCCGGGCGCTCGGCGCGGTCGCGCAGGAGGCGCGGCTGATGCTCGACGAGGGCGTGGTGGCGGAGGCGCAGGACCTCGACCTGTGCATGCTGCTCGGCGCCGGCTGGCCGTTCCACCTCGGCGGCATCACGCCGTACCTGGACCGCACCGGTGTCAGCGAGCAGGCCACCGGCGCCCGCTTCCTACCGCAGGGCGTCGCGAGCCTCCCCTGACGGCGTCGCCTCGCCCAGCCCGGCCCGTTCGGCGAGCACGGCCTGGAAGTGCGGGCAGGTCGCGATGTCGTCGTGCTCGCAGTCGAGCGCGCAGTCCAGCAGTTCGAGCGACGCCTGCGCGCGGGCGATCCGCTCCGCCAGCGCGGCGCGTTGCTCGACGAGCACCTGCCTGCGTTCGGCGGGGTCGGCCGTGGCGAGCAGCCGGCGGATCTCCGCCAGCCCGAGGCCGGCCTCCAACGCCTGCAGGATCATGGCGACGCGGTAGCCGTCCACCTCGCCGTACCTGCGCCGGCCGTCCGCGGCCCGCGCCGGCGTCAGCAGGCCCATCGCCTCCCAGTGCCTGAGCACGTGCGTCGCCAGTCCGAACCTGGCGGCGAGCGCACACTGAGAACGACATCACCGCCCTTGCCCGGGTGCTCGACGCCACCGACGAGCTGGCCGGAGCGTACGAGCTGCGGGCTCGCACCTTCGACCTGCTCCGGCTGCCGCCGGGCGCGGTCGCCGCGGACGTCGGCTGCGGCACCGGACGGGCCGTGGCCGAGCTCACCGAGCGCGGCGTGCACGCCGTCGGCGTGGACGTCAGCCCGCCGATGATCGACATCGCACGGCGACCGCTGGCCGACCGCACGGTTCCGGGTCGCCGCCGCCGAGTCGCTGCCGTTCGCGGACGGCGAGCACGCCGGCTACCGCGCGGAGAAGGTCTACCACGCCCTGCTGGACCCCGGGCCCGCGCTCGCCGAAACGCGCCGCGCACTCGCCCCAGGAGCGCGGATCGTGCTGCTCGGGCAGGACTGGGACACGATCGTCGTCGACTCGGCGACGCCACCCACCAGGCGCCTCGTCCAGGCGCAGGCCGACACCATCGCCTCACCGACCGCGGCCCGCGGCTACCGCACCATGCTGCTCGACGCCGGCTTCACCGGCGTCACGGTCGAGGTGCACACCGGCGTGCTGACCGAACCGGACGTGGCGATGCCGCTGCTGCAGCGCCTCGCCACTGCGGCAGCGGACACCGCCGCCGACGACTGGCTCGCCGAACAACAGGAACGTACCCGCACCGACCGCCTCTTCGTAGCGATCCCGATCTTCTCGTAGCGATCCCGATCTTCGTCGCCGCCGCCACCAGGGCGTGACTGGACGTCAGCTGGACAGCGGCACTACGGGGGTGTCGGTGTCGAGGCCGCTGAGCGTGCCGATCACCTCGCGGCCGATGTCGGCCGGGGTGAGGCCGACCTCGGCGAGCACCTCTTCGCGCTTGCCGTGGTCGAGGAAGCGCTGCGGGATGGCGAAGCCGCGCACCGGCACCTCGGTACCCCGGTCGTGCAGCTCCTGGCCGAGGGTGGCGCCCACTCCCCCGGCGCGGCCGCTGTCCTCGAGCACGACGACCAGCCGGTAGTCGGCCGCGAGCGCGAGCAGCGCGGGGTCGACCGGCTGCACCCACCGCGGGTCGACGACCGTCGCGCCGTAGCCCTCGGCGTGCAGCCGTCCCGCGACGTCCAGTGCGGTGCCGGCCATCGCGCCCACCGACACCAGCAGGACGTCCTTGCTCTCCGCCGTACGCAGCACGTCGCAGCCGCCGACCTGCTCGACGGCCGGGATGTCGTCCGGCACCGCGCCCTTCGGGTACCGCAGCGCGGTCGGGGCGTCGTCCACCGCCAGCGCTTCGCGCAGCAGCTCGCGCAGCCGGGTCTCGTCGCGGGGCGCCGCGACGCGCATGCCCGGCACCACGCGCAGGATGGAGAGGTCCCACATGCCGTTGTGGCTCGGCCCGTCGTCGCCGGTGACGCCGGCGCGGTCGAGCGCGAACGTCACCGGCAGCCGGTGCAGCGCCACGTCCATGAGCACCTGGTCGAAGGCGCGGTTGAGGAACGTCGAGTAGATCGCGACGACCGGGTGCAGGCCGCCCATCGCGAGCCCCGCCGCCTTCGTCACCGCGTGCTGCTCGGCGATGCCGACGTCGTACACGCGCTGCGGCGCGCGCTCGGCGAACTTCGCCAGCCCCGTGGGGTGCAGCATCGCCGCCGTCACGCCGACGACCTCCGGCCGTTCCTCGGCGACGGCGACGAGCTCGTCGGCGAACACGTCGGTCCACGTCGTCGGCTGGTCGGTCTTGCGGATCTGGTGCAGGCAGTCCTGCTCGTCCTGCTCCGCGACGTCGTACCCGCGCCCCTTCTGGGTGACGCAGTGCACGATCACCGGCCCGTCGAACCGGCGTGCCTTGCTCAGTGCCGACTCCACCGACTCGACGTCGTGCCCGTCGATCGGGCCGACGTACTTCAGCCCCAGGTCCTCGAACAGGCCCTGCGGGCTGACCATGTCCTTCAGCCCGCGCTTGATGCCGTGCAGCGTGTCGTAGAGCGCGGCCCCGACCAGCGGGGTGCGCTCCAGGGTCTCCTTGATGAACGCGAGCATCTGCTCGTACCGCGGGTTCGTTCGCAGCCCCGCCAGGTAGTCGGCGAAGCCGCCGTGCGTGGGCTCGTACGACCTGCCGTTGTCGTTCACCACGATGACCAGCCTGCGGTCCTTCACCGCGGCGATGTTGTTCAGCGCCTCCCACGCCATGCCGCCGGTGAGCGCGCCGTCGCCCACCACGACCACCACGTCGCGCTGCTCGCCGCGCAGCTGGTACGCGGCCGCGAGCCCGTCCGCGTACGACAGCGCGGTGGACGCGTGCGAGTTCTCGATCACATCGTGCTCGGACTCGGCCTGGCTCGGGTAACCGGAGAGCCCGCCGCGTTTGCGCAGCGTGCCGCCGCGGAACCCGTCCTGCCGGCCGGTGAGCATCTTGTGCACGTACGCCTGGTGCCCGACGTCGAACAGGATCCGGTCGCGCGGCGAGTCGAACACCCGGTGCAGCGCGATGGTCAGCTCGACGACCCCCAGGTTCGGACCGAGGTGCCCGCCGGTCTTCGACACCTCGTCGACGAGCACCTCGCGGATCTCCCGCGCGAGCTCCACCAGCTCGGCTTCGCCGAGGCGCTTCAGGTCGTCAGGGCCACCCAGCGATGCGAGGCTGCTCACGCAAAGTCTCCCTCTCGACCCGACTGCCCGACGGGTGCCCGCCGGCTACTGATCCATCGAGTCTAACGACGCGCAGCGACCGGCAAGCGTTTACCGATGGAGGTGTGCCGTGTCGCATACCCGGCGGTCAGCTCGGCCTACTCGGCGTCGCGCAGCGAACGCAGCACGTACTGCAGGATGCCGCCGTGCTTGTAGTACTCCGCCTCACCCGGTGTGTCGATCCGGATCGTCGCAGTGAACTCCTTGCCGTCCGCGCGCACGGTGACCTGCCGCGGGATCTCGGCCGCACCCTCGATGCCGGTGATGTCGAAGGTCTCCTCACCGGTCAGGCCGAGCGACTCCGCGTTCTCGCCGTCGGCATACTGCAGCGGCAGCACGCCCATGCCGATCAGGTTCGACCGGTGGATCCGCTCGTACGACTCCGCGATCACCGCGCGCACGCCGAGCAGCGTGGTGCCCTTGGCCGCCCAGTCGCGCGACGAGCCCGACCCGTACTCCTTGCCGGCCAGCACGACCAGCGGCACGCCGGCCTCGGCGTAGTCGACCGCCGCGTCGTAGATGCTGGTCTGGCCGCCGTCCGGCAGCTGCCTGGTGTAACCGCCCTCGACGCCGTCGAGCAGCTGGTTGCGCAGCCGGATGTTCGCGAACGTGCCGCGGATCATCACCTCGTGGTTGCCGCGCCGGGAACCGTAGGAGTTGAAGTCCTTGCGCTCCACGCCGTGCTCGACCAGGTACGAGCCCGCCGGGCTGTCCGGCTTGATCGCACCGGCCGGCGAGATGTGGTCGGTGGTGACCGAGTCGCCGAGCTGCGCCAGCACGCGCGCGCCGGCGATGTCGGTCAACGGGGCCGGCTCGGCGGGCATGCCGTCGAAGTACGGCGGGCGACGGACGTACGTCGATGCCTCGTCCCACTCGAAGATGTCGCCCTCGGCCACGTCCAGCGAGGTCCAGCGCTCGTCGCCGGTGAACACGTCCGCGTAGTCACGGGTGAACATCTCCGACTGCAGGGCACCGGCGATGACCTCCTCCACCTCCCGGTTCGTCGGCCAGAGGTCGGAGAGGTACACCGGCTCGCCGTCCGCGCTCGTGCCCAGCGGGTCGCTGGTCAGGTCCACGTCCATCGAGCCCGCGAGCGCGTACGCCACGACCAGCGGCGGCGACGCGAGGAAGTTCAGCTTGCAGTCCGGGTTGATCCTGCCTTCGAAGTTCCTGTTGCCCGACAGCACCGACGCGACCGTCAGGTCGTTGTCGCTGATCGCCTGGCTGATCTCGTCCTGCAGCGGGCCGGAGTTGCCGATGCACGTGGTGCAGCCGTAGCCGACCAGGTTGAAGCCGAGCTTCTCCAGGTACGGGGTGAGGCCGGCCCGGTCGTAGTAGTCCATGACGACCTTGGAGCCCGGCGCGAGCGTGGTCTTCACCCACGGCTTGCGGTTGAGCCCGAGGTCGACGGCCTTCTTCGCGATCAGCGCGGCCGAGACCATCACGTGCGGGTTCGACGTGTTCGTGCACGAGGTGATGGCCGCGATCACCACGGCGCCGTGGTCGAGCTCGAACTCGGTGCCGTCGGAGAGCCGCACCTGCACCGGGTTGCTCGGCCGGCCGGCCGCACGGGCAGCCCCGGAGACCGTCGTCGCGGGCGCGCCCGCACCGTTGTCCTGGTGGTCGTAGGCCGTGGGGTCGGACGCAGGGAACGTCTCGTCGATCGCCTCGTCGACCGCGGACGTCGGCCCCGCGCCGTTGCCCGGGCTGGCGTAGTCGCCGAGCACGTTGCGGAAGGTCGCCTTCGCGTCGGTCAGCGCGATGCGGTCCTGCGGCCGCTTCGGGCCGGCGATGCTCGGTACGACGGTGCCCAGGTCGAGCTCGAGCGTCTCGGAGAACCGCGGCGTGCGCTGCGGGTCGTGCCAGATGCCCTGTTCCTTCGCGTACGCCTCGACCAGCTCGAGCTGCTCCGCCGGCCGGCCGGTCAGCTTGAGGTACTCGATGGTCTCCTCGTCGACGGGGAAGATGGCGCAGGTGGAGCCGTACTCCGGGCTCATGTTGCCGATCGTCGCGCGGTTCGCCAGCGGGACGTTCGACACGCCCGGGCCGTAGAACTCCACGAACTTGCCCACGACGCCGTGCCGGCGCAGCATCTCCGTGATGGTGAGCACGAGGTCGGTCGCCGTGGCGCCCTCCGGCAGCTCGCCGGTGAGCTTGAACCCGACCACCCGCGGGATCAGCATGCTGACCGGCTGGCCGAGCATGGCCGCCTCGGCCTCGATGCCGCCTACGCCCCAGCCGAGCACGCCGAGGCCGTTCACCATGGTGGTGTGCGAGTCGGTGCCGACGAGTGTGTCCGGGTACGCGACGCCGTCGCGCTCGAAGACGACGCGGGCGAGGTACTCGATGTTGACCTGGTGCACGATGCCGGTGTTCGGCGGGACGACGCGGAAGTTGTCGAAGCCCTGCTGCCCCCACTTGAGGAACTGGTAGCGCTCCTTGTTGCGCTCGAACTCCAGCGCGATGTTGCGCTCGATCGCGTCGTGCACGCCGAAGAAGTCCGCGATCACCGAGTGGTCGATGACCAGCTCGGCCGGCGCAAGCGGGTTGATCTTCGCCGGGTCGCCGCCCAGGTCGCGCATCGCCTCCCGCATCGCGGCGAGGTCGACGACGGCCGGCACCCCGGTGAAGTCCTGCATCAGCACCCGCGCAGGCGTGTACTGGATCTCCCGGCTCGGCTCGGCCTTCGGGTCCCAGTTGGCGAGCGCCGCGATGTCGTCCGCGGTGATGTTCGCACCGTCCTCGGTGCGCAGCAGGTTCTCCAGGAGCACCTTCAAGCTGTACGGCAGATCCGCCGCGCCCTCGACCGCGTCGAGACGGTAGATCTCCAGGTCACGACCACCGACCCGCAGACTGCTCCGTGCCCCGTAGCTGTTGACCGACATCGCGCTACCCCAACCTCTCGGTTCCGGCATCCTCACCAGTAGCCAAGCATCCCCGCCGGCGTCACTCCAGCCACCCTGCCACGCCGGCAAACTTGTCTCGATATCAAGATAACAGCCATCTGCGGGTGTCCGCGCTCATGGGGTGGGCCCGGGCCGATAGTCTCCTCTCGCCGGTGTTCACCGAGTGCCTGGAGCAGGAGATGACGAAGAGCCAAGAAGCCAGGAGCTTCCGGCCCGCCACGCAAGTGCTTGCGCTCATCATGGGCCTGTCGCTGTTGGTCGTCGGCGCCGCCGGCCTGGTCTTCCACCTCGCCGGCATCCCCGGCTGGATCCTCGGGGAGACCCTCGCCATCGACGTCTTCCACCTGGTGATGGGCGTACTCGCGATCGGCGCCGCGCGCACACCGGGGGCATCGAAGGGCTACGGCGGCTTCGCGTTCGTGGTCTTCCTCGTCACCGCCGGCATCGCCGCGGCAGCCCCGATGCTGGCCCACGAGGAGCACGCGATCGCCGGCGTCCCGACCTGGCTGGCGCACAACGAGCTCGGCTTCTCCGGGATCAACTACATCGTCTTCTTCCTGATGGCGCTGTGGGGCCTGCAGCTGGCCACCACGCAGCCGGACGTGGACACCGTCGGCAGCGGCGACTCGCACGCCGCGCTGCGCGCGCTGCCGGACCGCGAGAACGCCATCGTCGAGTCGCAGCAGCGGAAGCGGCAGCTCGAGGCCGCCACGTCGGAGTGACCGGCTAGGCCGGTTCCAGGATCGCCACGCACTCGACGTGGTGGGTCATCGGGAACAGGTCGAACGCGCGCACCCCGCGCAGCTGCCAGGCGTGGTCGCGGAAGTACCGCACGTCCCTGGCCAGCGCCGCCGGGTCGCACGTCACATAGGCGGTCCTGCGGGTCTGCAGCCGGCAGAGCAGGTCCACCACCTCCCGCCCGGCGCCGCGCCGCGGCGGGTCGAGCACCACCAGGTCGGCGCGGCGCAGCCGCAGCCCACGGAGCACGTGCAGGACGTCGCCTTGCCGCATGTCCACCGTCGGCAGGTCGGCCAGGTTCGCACGCGCGTCCCCGACGGCGTCGCGGCCGGACTCCACGGCCGTAACCCAGCCGCCCGGCCCCAGCCGCTCGGCGAGCGCACCGGCGAACAGGCCCACGCCGGCGTAGAGGTCGAGGGCCGACTCCCCCGGCTGCGGCTGCAGGCCGTCGAGCACGGCGTCCACCAGGGTGTCAGGGGCGCCAGGGTGCACCTGCCAGAAACCCGTGCCTGTGACCTGCCAGGTGCGGCCGGCGGCGTGCTCCCGCACCGACCGACGCTGCGCCTTCGCCCCGCCAGGCTGCACCACACTGCCGCCGCCTGTCGGTGCCGCGGCCACCGTGATCCGGCGCTCCCCCGGCCACCGCTTCGTCTCGATGCCCAGCTCCCGCACCGCGGGATGAGCGATGGCGCAGCGGTCGACCGGCACCACGTCGTGCGAGTGGTACGCGTGGAAGCCGGCGCGGCCGTCGGCGTCGACAGCGTACGCGACCCGGGTGCGCCAGTCCAGCCCGTCGGGCGCGCCAGGCACCTCCTCCACCGGCACCTCGAGCTCGATGCCGGCGAGCCGCTGCAGCTGCTCCTCGACGACCGCAGCCTTCAGCGCGCGCTGCGCGGGCAGAGCCGCGTGCTGCCAGTCGCAGCCGCCGCACACCCCCGCGTACGGGCACGGCGCCTCGACCCGGTCGGCCGACGCCGCCAGCACCTCCACGCAGTCCGCGCGCAGGAACTTGCTGCGCACCTGGGTCACCCGCGCCCGCACCCGCTCGCCGGGCAGGGCGTGCCGGACGAAGACGACCTGCCCCTCGTGCCTGGCGACGCACGACCCGCCGTGTGCCACCGCGGTGACGGCAAGCTCCAGCACGTCACCGACGCGTACCGCCGGCTCAGCCTGCATCGGGACCACTCGACGAACGCTGCGACACCTCGTCGCGTTCGAGCTTGCCGACGATCCGGTCCGAGGACCGCAGCTGCCAGGGCACGTTGGTCACCATGACGCCTGGCTCGAACAGCAACCGCGCCTTCAGCCGCAGCGCGCTCTGGTTGTGCAGCAGCTGCTCCCACCAGTGCCCCACCACGTACTCCGGCAGAAACACCGTGACGACGTCGCGCGGGCTCTTCCTGCGGATGGCCCTGAGGTAGTCGACGAACGGCTTGGTCATCTCCCGGTACGGCGAGTCGAGCACCTTCAGCCGGACCGGCAGCCCCAGCCGCTCCCACTCGGCCTGCAGCTTCCTGGTCTCCTCCGGGTCGACCTGCACCGAGACCGCCTCGAGCACGTCCGGCCTGGTCGCCCGCGCGTACGCGACGGCGCGCAGTGCCGGCTTGTGGATCCGGGAGACGAGGACGATCCCGTGCACCCGGGACGGCAGCATGGTGTCGGCCGCCTCGTCCGGCCGCAGGTCGGCCTCCACCCGGCCGTAGTGCCGCTTGATCGCCCGCATAACCGTGAAGAGCACGGCCATCGCGAGGATGGTGATCCAGGCGCCGTGCGTGAACTTCGTGATCAGCACCACCACGAGGACGATGCCCGTCACGGACAGGCCGAACGCGTTGATCGCCCGCGACCGCTGCATCCCGCGCCTGCGGGCGCCGTCGCGCTCGGTGCGTAGCAGCTTCGTCCAGTGCAGCACCATGCCCAGCTGGCTGACCGTGAACGACACGAAGACACCGACGATGTACAGCTGGATCAGCCGGGTGACCTCCGCGTCGAAGGCCACGATCAGCACGATGGCGAAGCCGGCGAGGAGCAGGATCCCGTTGCTGAAGGCGAGCTTGTCGCCGCGGGTGTGCAGCTGCTTGGGCAAGTAGCCGTCGCTGGCCAGGATCGAGCCGAGCACCGGGAACCCGGTGAACGCCGTGTTGGCGGCCAGCAGCAGGATCACGCCGGCGGCGGCCGCCACCACGTAGAAGCCGGGGGCGAAGCCGCTGAAGACCGACTCGGCGATCTGGGTCATCAACGGGTCCTGGTGGTACTCCGGGCCCACCGGTTCGCCGTTCGGCCGGATCAGCTGGGTGGCCGGGCGCTCGGCGACCCGCGCGTGGGTCAGGTTGGCGAGCATGACCGTGCTCAGCGCGCCGGTCACCGCCACGACGCCAAGGATCAGCAGTGTGGTCGCCGCGTTCTTGCCCTTCGGCTTGCGGAACGCCGGCACACCGTTGGCGATCGCCTCGACACCGGTCAGCGTCGCACAGCCGGAGGCGAACGCCCGCAGCAACAGGAAACCCGCGGCCAACCCACCGAACCCGTTCACGAAGTCGTCGTCCGCCCTGATCTCCAGGCTCGCGCTCTCCGCCGCGGGCAGCTCACCGAAGAAGTACCTGAGGAACCCGACGGCGGCCATGCCGAGCACGGCCACCATGAAGACGTACGTGGGCACCGCGAAGGCCGTACCAGCCTCCTTGATGCCCCGCAGGTTCATCGCCATCAGGAACACCGTCGCGCCGACGGCGAGCCAGACCTGCCCGCCCTGCAGGAATGGCATCGCGGTGGCCGCGTACTGGGCTGCCGACGAGATCGACACCGCGACGGTGAGCACGTAGTCGACCAGCAGGGCGCTTGCGACCATCAGGCCGGGCCCGCTGCCCAGGTTCGTCGTCGCGACCTCGTAGTCGCCGCCGCCGCTCTGGTAGGCGCGGACGTTCTGCCGGTACGAGGCGATGACGGCCAGCATCACGAACGCGATGACCAGGCCGACCTTCCAGCTGTACGTGTACGCGACGGTGCCCGCCAGCGAGAGCATCAGGAAGATCTCGTCCGGCGAGTAGGCAACGCTCGACAGCGGGTCGCTCGCGAACACCGGCAACGCGATGCGCTTGGGCAGCAGCGTCTGGTGCAGTTGTTCGGAGCGACGGGGTCGCCCGACGAGCAGCCGCTTCAGCAGGTAGGGAGCGCTGGGCACAGCAGACGAGGCTAGCGGCCCACCCTGGCGCCGTCACACCCGCCAAGCGTGTAGCGTCTGAATGGCGCTACCGACGGCGAAGGGACATCTCGTGCACTGCGTCATCCTGGGCTGCGGTCGGGTGGGCTCCCTTCTGGCCAACACCCTGGAACAACGCGGCCACTCCGTAGCCATCATCGACCAAGACACGACGGCTTTCCGCCGGCTGGGCAGCCACTTCGAGGGCAAACGGGTGGAAGGGTACGGCTTCGACCGGGATGTGCTCATCGAGGCCGGCATCGACCAGGCGCATGCCTTCGCCGCGGTGAGCAGCGGCGACAACTCCAACATCATCACCGCGCGGATCGCCAGGGAGACCTTCGGCGTGGAGAACGTCGTCGCGAGGATCTACGACCCGCGCCGCGCCGAGGTGTACCAGCGGCTCGGCATCCCGACCGTGGCGACCGTGCAGTGGACCGCCGACCAGATCCTGCGGCGGCTGTTCCCCGAGCAGAGCGCCCCGGACTGGCAGGACGCCACCGGCACCGTCATGCTGACCGAGGTGCCCATCCACCCCAGCTGGGCGGGCAACACGGTGCAGGCCGCCGAGGAGGCGACCGGGAGCCGGGTGGTGTCCATCGCGCGGATGGGCGAGGCGGTGCTCCCGACCGGGCAGACCGCCATCCAAGAGGACGATCTCGTGCACGTGGCGGTGCGTACGGGCACCCAGGCGGAGGTCGTGGGGACGCTCAGCAAGCCGCCGGAGGGAAGCGACTGAGATGCGTGTTGCCATCGCTGGCGCCGGCGCAGTCGGCCGGTCGATCGCCACCGAACTACTCGACAACGGGCACGAGGTGCTGCTCGTCGACAAAGACCCGCGCGCCATCCGGGTCGACTCCGTGCCGCGCGCCGAGTGGCTGCTCGCGGACGCCTGCGAGATCGCCTCGCTGGACGAGGCCGGCTTCGAACGCTGCCAGGTGGTCGTGGCGGCCAGCGGCGACGACAAGGTCAACCTGGTGGTGTCGCTGCTCGCCCGTACCGAGTTCGGCGTCCCCCGCACGGTGGCCAGGGTGAACCACCCGAACAACGAGTGGCTCTTCAACGACTCCTGGGGAGTCGACGTGGCGGTGTCCACCCCCCGGATGTTGTGCGCCCTGGTCGAGGAGGCGGTCTCCGTCGGCGACCTGGTGCGGCTGATGACGTTCCGGCAGAGCAACGCCAACCTGGTGGAGACGACGCTGCCTGAGACGTCCACCCTGGTGGGCGAGAAGGTCAGCTCGGTGGCCTGGCCGGCGGACACCGCGCTGGTCGCCATCCTGCGCGGCGGCCGGGTCCTGGTGCCGAGCGGCGACGACCCCCTCGAAGCCGGCGACGAGCTGCTGCTGGTCACCACGGAGAACGTGGAGAGCGAGCTGGACGCCCTGTTCCACCGGACCTAACGGGTACCCGGCGGGGCGTCCGGGCGGACCGGTGGCACTCGGCGGATGATCAGCCAGGTCACCCACGCGACCACGGCGAAGACCGGCCAGCCGAGGGCGACACCGGCGACGCCGAGGGCGAACGTCATGTCCAGGTGGTACAGCGGGAAGATCACCGCGAGCCGCACCGCGAACATCGCCGCCCACAGCAGGGTCGCCTGCGCGTACGCGCGCCGGCGGGCGTCCACCGCGCGCCACGCGAAGTTCTCCTTCAGCAGCGGGCCGATGATCACGCCGAGCAGCGGCCACCTCACGAGCACCGACACCAGGTACAGCGCCGCGAAGCCGAGGTTCTTCAGCATCGACGGCACGAAGTAGTCCTTCGCCTCGCCGGTGCTGACGGCGAACAGCCCCGCGATGAGCACGCCGACGAAGCCGCCGACCGCGTACTGCACGGTGCTGCGCCGACCGACCCGGATCGCGAGGAAGACGAGGGCGAGGGCCACCGCCACGATCGCGGAGAGCTGCACGTCCCGCCAGATGGAGAAGATGGTGACGAAGAGCAGGCCGGGCACGCTGGTCTCCAGCGCACCACGGCCGCCGCCGACGGCGCCGAGCAGCGACTTGCGTTGTTCCTCCGGCGTGGGCGTGGCTTCGGCCGGTTCGGCGTCCTCGGCTGTGGTGGCGGTCGGCTCGGTGCGCGACTCCCCCGGCTGGTCCGGCCCGGTCAATGGCCACTCGCAATCAGCTCGTACTTCGGGTTGTAGATCACCCTGCGCCCTTCCGCGGTCGTGACCATGCCACTGGCGCGCAGCCGCCGGCCGGGCTCGATGCCGTGAATCTTACGTCGCCCCAGCCACACCAGGGTGAGCGTGTCGGACCCGTCGAAGAGCTCCGCCTCGAGTGCGGGCGCGCCCGCGCGCGGCTGCATGGTCACGGTGCGGACGGTGCCCGCGACGACGGCGCGGCACCGGTCCGCGCATTCCTTGACGGGAGTCGCCCCCAGCTCCTCGGAGCGTTCCTGCAACTCCTCGGCGTCGAGCTCTTCCGTGGACGAGAAGAGCCGCCTGATCCGCTGCGCTAGCGTCAGCCGGCGATCGTCACCGCTTGCCATGAGGCTCCTCGACCGTGGCCCCCGACTCGACCATTACGGAGTCGTTGCTCGTCTGCCATGCTACCCAGCCGAGTCGGGTGCCCGCCGGAACGACTTGAACCGGTTGGCGGCCTCGGTGTCGTCCTCCTGCGTGGTCAACCCGAGCGCTTCCTTCGCGTCCCGCGGCAGGTCCATCGGGATGAGCTCGCGCGGTGCCATCGGCTCCTGCCCGCGGTCGACGACCGTCCCCCGCAGGATGTCCTCGAGCGGCACGGCCTGCTTGGGTTCGTCCACCGCACGCCCGGAGAAGGCGCCGCGGAGGAACCAGCGCGGGCCGTCGATGCCGAAGAACCTGACGTGCTGGGTGCCCTGGGTGCCGTCCGGGCCGGTCACCGGTACCTCGGCGATCAGCTCCCGGCCGAAGGTCCCGTCCACGGACGCCACCTTGCCGCCGGAGCTCTTCAGCCCCTTGATCATCTCGCTGCGCAGCTCGTCCCAGAGCCCACCGGTCTTCGGGGCGGCGCAGGCCATGATCTCCAGGCCGCTGTCGCCGTGCAGGACGTTCGCCGCGACCGGGACGTTGTTGTCCATCCGGATCTGGATCTCGAAGCCGTCGACGACCGGCACCTGCAACGACCCCAGGTCGATCCGCTCCGCCTCGGGGAAGTCCTCGTCGACGTCCCACGGACCGTCGGCGCGCGGCGAGTCGTCCGCTTCGTCCTCGTCTTCGTCCTCGTCCTCGTCGTCGAGGTCGTCCGCGGTCTCGTCCTCCTCGGCCGAGTCATCGACGGACGCGTCCTCCTCGGCGACGGTGTCGTCGTCGAGATCGGAGTCGTCGTCCGCGGCGGCCGATTCCTCGACGGCCGGCTCCTCGGCGCGCTTGTCCTTGGCGCGACGGCGTCGGAAGATCACGATGTCCCTTCGCTTCCTCAGGCCTCAGGTCTGCAGATCGGCGTTCGGCAGGCTATCGCGCGGTGTGCCCGACGGAGTCGGTGAACCCGCCCGTCGAACCATGGCCATCGGCTCCCCGGTCCGACCCGGGCAGCTGCTCGACCTCGTGCACACGCATCCGCTCGACCTGCTGAACGACAAGTTGGGCGATCCGGTCCCCCCGGCGGAACCGCACCGACTCGGTTCTGTCCGTGTTGATGAGCGTAACGCGTATCTCGCCACGGTAGCCCGCGTCGACGGTACCCGGCGCGTTGACCAGCGTCACACCGAGCCTGGCGGCGAGCCCGGACCTGGGGTGCACGAACGCCGCATACCCGTCCGGCAGCGCGATGGCGATGCCGGTGCCGACGTTGGCGCGCTCCCCCGGCGCCAGCGTCACGTCCTCGTTCGTGCTCAGGTCCGCGCCGGCGTCGCCTGGATGGGCGTAGCCGGGCAGCGGGACGTCGGCAGCGAGCCGGCGGATCAGCACGTCGACGGCCATCGGGGTCCTCCGAGCGGGTGCGGTGCGGGCGGGGCAGTGCGGACAAACGTACCGCCGGGGAGAAGAATGACAGCAGATCGGGCGCCGACGGCAGCGCCCTCGGGAGGAGCGACGGATGGCCACGCAGCCGGACGAGGCGGCCGGGTTCGCCGAACGCCTCTGGGTGCCCTGGTGGTGGTGGCCGGTCGCAGGCGTGACGGTGGCGATCCTCGGCGCCGAGGTGCATCTCGGCCTCGGTCCGCTGGCCGCGGTGCTGACGTACCTGGTGCTCGGCGCCACGACCGCGGCGCTGCTGGTGCGCTGGGCGTTCCCCGTCCGCGTCGACCGCGACACGCTCGCCGTGGGCACACACCGGGTGGAGCTGGCCCGCGTCACCGGCGTGACGGTCATCGAGCGTACGGAGGCGCGCCGGGCACTCGCCGACCACCCGGACGCCACCGCGGTCGTGCTGCTGCGCGGCTACGCGAGGCACGCGGTGTTCGTCACCACCGACGGTGCCGCCGGTGCGCCCGGCTACCTGCTGTTCTCCACCCGCCGGCCGGACGAGGTCGCCGCCGCACTCGACGAGCCCTCCGCCGCCGCACGGTGATCCACTCTGCGAGACTGTCTCATCGCGTAACCGACCGAATCGTGGGAAGGCGACACGACATGGGCAAGAAGAAGCCGAAGCCCGATATCGGGTGGACGATCGTCGGCGGGCTCAGCGCCTTCGCCGCCGGTGTCGTGACGCGTAAGGTCCTCGAGCTCACCTGGACCAAGACCACCGGCAACAAGCCGCCCGAGTCGCCCGAGTCGCCGGACGTGGCGCTGCGCGAGGCCGTCCTCTGGGCGGTCGCGACCGGAGTCGCCGTCGGCGTGGCGCGGCTGGTCGTCACCCGCGAGGCCGCGAAGGTATGGCGGCGCGCCACCGGCGACCTGCCGGCGGTGCTGAAGAAGCTGGACGAGCTGGACGACTAGCCGGGGTCACTGCGGGTCGAGCGTGTGTCCGCGCAGGTCGTTGCGGATCGCGTCGGCGAGCAGCTTGGTGCCGCGCCGGTTCAGATAGGCGCCGGCGACCGCCCCGGTGAGGAACGGCCCGAGGGTGGTCAGGTTCCTGCCGAGCCGGTTGAGCATCCGCTGCCGCAGGTTCCTGCGGGCACCGATACCCAGGACGGCGCTCACCGACCCGGGCTGTAGCGGGCTGACGCCGCGCTGCGCGGCCCACCCCTGGAGATACGCGACCGCACGCTGCCGCGGCGGGCCCTCGATCCGCACTCCGTAGACCTCGTGCAGCTCGGCGATCAGCTTGAGCTCGAGGGCGGAGACGATGATCGTCTCCGCCGCCACCTGGACCGGGGCGGACAACAGCGTCGGGGGCGCTGTGTACTCGACCGCGGCCAGCGCGCCACCGGCGGCGCCGACAACCGCGGACCCGCGGGAGGAGTGGCGTACGAGGGAGTCGGCCAGGGCCTCACCGGTCAGGCCGTGGTGGTGTGCGCGGAGCGCCTCCAGGTCGCGGACGCGGACCCGGGGTGCGACCTCTTCGAGGACGCCGACCAGCCAGCCTGCGACACCGCCCTTGGCACGAACGGACTTGGCGTTCCTACCCATCGAGGAGACCACCTTGCCGACCAGCTTGTGGCGCTGCGCGTCGGCGGTCTGCTGCTCGGCGTGCAGCAGCTGCTCGACAGCCTCTGCGACCTCTTCGGCCACCGGCGCGTCGGGCTGCTGCTCGTCGGACCTGAGCTCGGTCTCCCCGGGCGGTTCGTCCCCGGCCATCGTGGTCCTCTCAGCTCAGGCCGCGCAGTCCTTGCAGACCAGCTTGCCCTTCTTGTTCTCCACGAGCTGGCTGCGGTGGTGCACGAGAAAGCAGCGCGAGCAGGTGAACTCGTCGGCTTGCCGGGGAAGTACCCGGACGCTGAGCTCTTCGTTGGATAGGTCCGCGCCCGGCAGCTCGAAGCTCTCGGCCAGCTCGGCCTCGTCCTCGACAGCAACCGCGGACTTCTCCCGCCTGCGAGCCTTGAGCTCCTCGATGCTGTCTTCGCTGACTTCCTCTTCGGTCTTGCGCGGCGCGTCGTAGTCGGTTGCCATTTCGTCTCCCCGAACGTGTGTCCTCAAACCCGGCGCGGTGGATGTAACGCACGGCGACCGTGGTTTGTGCCCGGCCCGGCGCAGAGATTGTGCACTATCCCGCCAGTCGAGCACAGCCGGGTATCGTCCATTGGACGCTTGCGTCCTGTGCTATCCGTCACATGCAGCCGTGACCAGGCATTTAGCCGTTACGTCAGGCACACCCGACGGTGAGCCGCAATCAACCCGTTGCACATGGTGACACCAGCGCGGGTCTCTGCCGGGTGACCAAGACCACTCGCTAGTAGCACCAGCCGCCCGCGTCGCGGGCGCCTCATAGCCGCTGTGGCCGTTGCCACGGTTCGCCGAGTACGTGGGTGGCGAGGAACGCCGTGATGGTGTCGTACCAAGCGATCACGTTTCCTGGTTTCAAGATCCAGTGGTTCTCGTCCGGGAAGTACAGGAACTGCGCCTCCACGCCGGACTTGACCAACTGCCAGTAGAGCCTCAGCCCTTCCCCGACGGGCACCCGGTAATCCTTGTCGCCGTGGATCACCAACATCGGCGTGCCGAGCCGGTGCGCGAACTCGTGCGGAGAGTGCTGCTCGTAGCGCTCGGGGTGCTGGGCCGGATCGCCGAACTGCGTCTGCCAGTACGCAGGGACGTCCGTGGTGCCGCTGAACTGGTCGAGTGCCCACAGGCTCGCGTGCGTCACGATCGCCTTGAACCTGTCGGTGTGTCCGGCGATCCAGTTCGCCATGTACCCGCCGAACGAGCCGCCGAGCGCGGCGGTGCGATCCTCGTCGACGTCCGGGCGCGCCACGGCGACATCGGTCACGGTCATCAGGTCGGTGTAAGGCTTGTCACCCCAGGAACCCCAGCCCCGCTGGTGGAACTCGATGCCGTAACCGGTCGACAACGCCGGGTCGGGCAGCAGCACCGCGTAGCCGTTGGCGACGAGCAGCCACGGGTTCCAGCGCCACGACCACTGGTTCCACGACGACTCCGGGCCGCCGTGCGCCCACAGCAGCAGCGGCGCCGGACGGTCCGCGCCGGCGTCGTGCGGCAGCGCCAGCCACGCCCGCAGCGGCTGGCCGTCGTCGGCGACCGCCGCCACCTCGGTCAGCCGGCCGGGCAGCTCCGGCGGCTCCGCCGGCCCGCGCAGCGGGGTGGGCTGCTGGTCCTTCGCGCGCGCGTCCAGCACCACCGGCGCCGGCGGCCCGGTCACCGCCGACCGCAACGCGAAGAGCCGGTCGCCGTCCGGGTGCGGGCACACGGCGCTGTACACGCCGTCGTCGCCGGTCAACACGGTGACGGCACCAGACTCGCGCTCGACCCGCACGATCCGCCCTCTGCCGACGTCGTCGAAGGTGGCGTAGACCGCGCTGCTGTCCGGCGCCCAGACCGGCGCGGCCGGCCACCTGTCCAGGTCGGGCAGCAGGTCGCGCTCCTCGCCGCTGGCCAGCGGCACCAGGCACAACGTCGTGTCGCTCGGCTCGGTGTACGTCGGCCAGCTCTCCCGGCCGGCCACCACCCACTGTCCGTCGGGCGACACGGCCACCGAGCCGTAGTCGGCGTGCTCGTCGTCCAGCAGCACCCGCACCTGCCCGGTGGCCACGTCGATCACCCGCACCTGGTTGCGTAGCTCCCCCGGGCCGCGCGGCACCGCCCACGTGGTGACGACCGCGCTGCCGTCGGGGACGACGTCGTACGACGCATTGTCCAGCGCCCGCCCGGGCTCGGCGGTGAGGTCGGTGAGGTCGGTGCCGTCCGTACCGTCCGCGCCCGGGGTGACCAGGTGCGGCTCGGCCGGGCCGAGGTCGTGGTCCCAGTGGCGCAGGGGGAAGTCGCTGTAGAGCACTGCGGAGACCCCGCGGTCCCTGCGTGCCTTGCGCAGCTCCCGGTCGTCGGCGCCGGCCGCGCCGGGCAACACCGACGTCGCGCAGACGAGCGTGCCGGCCGAGCGCGCGGCCGCGAGGTCGGCGATACCGCCGGGCGCGGCGAGCACTCTGGTCGCCTCGCCGCCGGCGGCCGGCAGCTGCCAGACCGCCGTCCGGTGCTCGTCCTCGGCGTCCGCGGCATCCGGCACCGGCCGGTCGGAGAGGAACAGCAACGACCCGTCAGGGGTGAAGACCGCCCCGGACTCGCCGTTGTCGGAGCTGGTGAGCCGTCGCGCGGGCTGCTCCCCCGCCGGGTCGACCTGCCACAGCGAGCCGACGTACTTCTTCCTGTCCCCGGACAACACCGAGACGGTCGCCACCAGCCGGCTGCCGTCGGGGGACAGCGTCAGGCCCGCGACCCGCGGGAGGTCGAGGAAGCGCTCCAACTCGGCGAACACACCCGCGTCCGGCACGGGCGCCTCCTTCCCTAGGCGTGAGCTGCACGCTATCGCGAAATCGGTTGCCCGGCCCGGTGGGCTTCGAGAGCATCGCCGGATGGACCCGCAGGTGATAGACGCCGGCGGCGTCCGGCTGCGCCCGCATCGCGCCGACGACGTCCCGGCCATCGTCGAGCAGTGCATCGACCCCGAGTCGCAACGGTGGACGACGGTGCCCTCGCCGTACGGCCGCGCGGATGCCGAGGAGTTCGTCGACCTGGTCGCCCGCGGCTGGGAGGAGGAGCGGTCGCTGGCGTTCGCGCTCGCCGACCCCGCCACCGACGCGTTCCTCGGCAGCATCGACCTGCGGCTGGACGGCGCGGGCGCGGCCGACATCGGGTACGGCCTGCACCCGGGCGCCCGCGGCCGCGGCCTGACGACCGTCGCGCTGCGCGCGGTCGCCGACTGGGCGTTCGCGCAACAGCACCTCGCCCTGCAGGTGCTGCAGTGGAGCGCCATCGTGGGCAACTGGGCGTCCCGCAGGGCCGCGTGGCGGGTGGGCTTCCGCGTCGAGGGCACGCTGCGCGGGCAGCTGAACCAGCGCGGCACCCGACGCGACACCTGGTGCGCGACGTTGCTGCGCGACGACCCGCGCCAACCGCGGACCCGGTGGCTGCGGCCGGCCAGGCTGACCGGTGCCGGTGTGGTCCTCCGCCCGTTCCGCGCCGGCGACGCCGAGGGGTGCGTCGAGGCGTGCACCGACCCGCGCACCAGGCACTGGCTACCGCAGCTGCCGGATCCGTACACGGCCGAGGCCGCCGCCGAGTACATCGCCACCAGGGAGGAGGAGCACGCGGCCGACCGCGGCGTCTTCTGGTGTGCCGCCGACCCGGTCGACGACCGGATGCTCGGTTCGTTCGGGCTGCACCTCGACCGCGACGGCGGCCCGGACACCGCGGAGCTCGGCTACCTGCTGCACCCCGCGGCGCGCGGCCGCGGGATCGCGACCACCGCGGCACGGCTGGTCCGCCGGCACGCCTTCGCCCCGGCCGACGCCGGCGGGCTCGGGCTGCGGCGGCTCGTCGTGTGCGCGGCGCAGGGCAACGAGGCGTCCGTACGGGTCGCGCAGCGGGCCGGCTTCGTCCGCACCGGCGTGGACCGCGCGGCCGCGCCGCTGGGCGACGGCACCGTCGACGACATGGTGCGGCTGGACCAGCTCGCGTCGACGACAGCGGACGGTGGCCGCGAGGACCGGCAGAGTGCCGAGGCGCGGGAACGCCGTAACGAGTGAGTAACGGAGAGTTGGCTGGTGTTGTCATCCCACGCGCCGAGGGGCACATTCAAGACAGCTCGTGGATCAACACGAGTTGCCATTTGGTGAGTCCGGCCGCGAGCTCAGCCAACGGAGGTGCCGTGCCGATCCCCGCGTCCGATCGCGAACAGCGCCCGTCCTCTGCGCTCTGCTGGACCTGAACGCTCGCTGCCCCGTTTGACCGGCTCTCGGCCCGAGTTTCCCCCGGCTCGGGCCGAGAGCTCACTTCCGCTCTGCCGTGGTCGTCGGCACGGCGTGCCGACGGAGCAGCGGCGACTTCGGCACCAGCGCGATCAGCAGTGCACCGAGCACGCCAGCGAAGGCGAACAGGTAGAAGTTCCACTCCACCGCGAGCGCGGACCCCACGATGAACCCGCCGAGGATCGGCCCGAGGATCGCGCCGAGCCGGCCGACGCCGAGCGACCAGCCGACGGCGGCGGCGCGGCTGGTGACCGGGTAGAACGAGGCGACGTACGCGTTCATCAGGATGGCCGTACCGATCGAGCCGAAGCCCGCGACGGCGATCGCCAGCATGTTCACGGTGAGACCGAGGTTCACGCTCAGCACGACGTTCGCGATCGCGGCGGCGGAGAACGACGCGATCAGCACGGTCTTCGAGCCGCGCCGGTCGCCGATGCGGCCGGCGAGGATGGTGCCCGCCACCGCGCCGACGTTCAACGAGGTGAGCACGAGCAGCGCCGAGCCGAGCGGGTAGCCGGACTGCCGCATGATCTCCGGCAGCCAGGTGGACAGGCCGTAGACGAGCAGCAGGCCGAGGAACGCGGCCGCCCACAGCAGCACCGTGCCCGCCACGTAGTCGCGGCGGAACAGCTGTGTCACGGGGGCCAGCCGGCCGCGCGGCGCCCCGGTCTCCTCGACGGGCTCCGGCTCGGGCGCGACCGCTATGCCGAGCCGCTTCGCCGTCGCCTCCGCCTCGGCCAGCCGACCCTTCGCACGCAGGAACGCCACCGACTCCGGCAGCAGCTTCAGGCACAGCGGCGTGAGGAAGACCAACGGCACCGCGCCGAGACCGAACATCACCCGCCAGCCGAAGGCGGGGATCAGCGGGATCGCGACCAGCGCGGCGAGCACTCCGCCGACCGAGTAGCCGGTGTACATCACCGCGTACGTGAACTGCTTCTTCGCCACCGGCGCGTACTCGAGCGTCAGCGCGGTGATGGTGGGCATCACGCCACCGAGGCCGAGCCCGGCGAGGAACCGCGCCACCCCGAGCACCTCGGGCGACGGGGCGACCGCGGCGAACGCCATGGCGAGCGAGAACCAGGCCTGGCAGGCGATGACCAGCTTCCGCCGCCCGACGATGTCGGTCAGCGTGCCGATGACCAACGCGCCCACAAGCATGCCCATCAGCGCGTAGCTGCCGATGGCGCCCGCGGCCGCCGGGCTGAGCTGCCAGCCGGGGTCACGCAGCAACGACGGCACGACCGTGCCGTAGACGGTGAGGTCGTACCCGTCGAAGAGGATCGTCGCCCAACAAAGCACGATGACGAGCAACGTCTTGCGCCGTCCGGTGGGCAGCGTCGGTCCGCTCATCGCCCGTCTCCTGTTCAGCCGCCGTCAGCCGAGCACGAACGGGTCGCGGGTCGCCCCCGTCAGCTCCACCCAGATCGCCTTCGTCTCGGTGTACTCGTGGATAGCCGCGATCCCGTTCTCCCGCCCGAGGCCGCTCATCTTGAAGCCGCCGAACGGCACGCCGGGCGCGACCACGCGGTACGCGTTGATCCACACGCTGCCGGCCTTGATCTGGTGTGCGACGCGGTGCGCGCGGTGGATGTCCTTCGTCCAGACGCCGCCGGCGAGGCCGTACGAGGTCGCGTTCGCGGCGGCGACCGCCTCGTCCTCGTCCGTGAACGGCATCACGCACACGACCGGCCCGAAGATCTCCTCGTCGAACGCCCGCAGGCCCGGCTTGGCGCCGGTGATCACCGTCGGTCGCACGAACAGCCCGCCCATCTCGTCGGCGGCGCCGCCGTACGCGACGGTGCCGCCGTCCTCGACGGCCGAGTCGAGGTAGCTCATGACCTTGTCGAACTGAGCCTGGTTGGCGACCGGGCCCATCTCCGTCTCCGGCTCGAGCGGGTCGCCGAGGCGTACGGTCTTCACCCGGTCGACCAGGCGCTGCACGAGCGCGTCGTGGACGTCCTCGTGCACGAGCAGCCGCGAGCCTGCCATGCAGGTCTGGCCGGTCGCGGCGAAGACGCCGGCGATCACGCCGTTGGCCGCGGCGTCCAGGTCGGCGTCGTCGAACACCACCTGCGCCGACTTGCCGCCCAGCTCCAGCGAGACGCGGGCGAGGTTCTGGGCGGCGGCGGCCGCCACCTGGATGCCGGTCTGCGTCGACCCGGTGAACGCCACCCGGTCGACGTCCGGGTGCGCCGTCAGCGCCTTGCCCACGGCTGGGCCGAAGCCGGTCACCACGTTGAAGACACCGGGCGGCACCCCGGCCTCCTGCACGCGTGCGGCGACCTCGATGGTCGACACGGGTGTGTAGTCGGACGGCTTCACCACGAACGTGCAGCCGGCCGCCAGTGCGGGCGCGAGCTTCCAGAACATCAGCAGCAGCGGCGAGTTCCACGGCACGATCGCCGCCACTACGCCCACCGGCTCGTGCCTGGTGTAGACGAGGAAGTTCGACCGCCCGGACGGGATGACCTCGCCCTCGATCTTGTCCGCCAGCCCGGCGTAGTAGTAGAACCACTCCGGCAGGTAGTGCAGCTGCCCGGACATCTCGCGCAGCAGCTTGCCGTTGTCCTGGGTCTCGATCCGTGCGAGCTCGTCGGCGTCCCTGGCGATGATGTCGCCGAGCCGGCGCAGGATCTTGCCGCGCTCGGCGCCGGACAGCTGGCCCCACGGCCCGTCCAGCGCCGCTTTCGCGGCACGCACCGCTACGTCGACGTCCGCCTCGTCGCCGTCCGGTACCCGCGCCCAGGCCTGCCCGGTGTACGGGTTGTTGCTCTCGAACGTGTTGCCGGACAACGCGTCGACCGACTCGCCGCCGATCGACATCTGGTAGCCCGCGATCTCCTCGCTGCCGGCTGGTGCTGACTGTGTCACGGCTCCTCCTCGGCTTCGCCGGTCATCGGTCTCGGTACGTCAGGGCGTCAGGGCCACCTTTATGACGCCGTCGCGCTTGGCACTGGCGAGCTCGAACACGTCCGCCGCCTCCGCCAGCGGCCTGCGGTGGGTGATCAGCAGGTCCGGTCTGATCGCTCCCTCGGCCGTCAGCCGTACACAGGTCTCATACTGGCCCTTGCCGCCGTTGCCGCCCACCCCATAGAGGGTGAGCTCTTCAGGATGAACGGCACCAGGTCGTGGTGGCCCATGGTGGTCTGGATGCCGACGTTCGCCAGCCGGCCGTGCTTGCGCGCCAGGCCGACCATGCTCTCCACCGTCGGCTGCGTGCCGGCCGCCTCGATGACGATGTCGGCGCCGTCCCCCGTCAGCTCGAGCACCGCCGCGTGCACGTCGTCGGTGGCCGCGTCGACCGTGTGGTCGGCGCCGAACGTCGTGCCCATCGACAGCGCCTCGGCCCGGATGTCGACGGCCACCACCCGGGCACCGGACAGCTTCGCCATACTGATCTGCGCGAGCCCGATCGGCCCGCAGCCGAGCACCACGACCCACTCCCCGATCGCCGGCTGCACCCTCGTCATGGTGTTCAGCGCGACGGCGAACGGCTCCAGGTTGGCGGTCGCCTCCGCCGACACGCCGTCCGGCAGCGGCACCAGGTTCACCGCAGGCACCGCGACGTACTCGGTCATGCAGCCGTCCGACCACAACCCGACCAGGCGCTTGTTCTCGCAGTACTCGTGGGCGTCCCTGCGGCACCAGTCGCACGCCTCGCACGGGAACGAGGGCTTCACGACGGCGCGGGCCCCGACCTCGGTGGCCACCGAGGCGCCGACCTCGACCACGGTGCCGGCGAAGTCGTGGCCGGGCACCCGCGGGAACTCGGTCGGCAGCGTGCCCTCCCACTGGTGCACGTCGGTGCCGCACACCCCTGCCGCGTCCACCCGCACGACCACCTGGTGCGGCGCCGGCACCCGCCGCGGCCGGTCCTCGACGACAACCGTTCCGACTCCGGTGAGCACACATGCCTGCACGCCGGCGGCTCCTCTCGTCGCCTCAGGCCCCGGGGCCGTCCTTGTCGAGCGCGGAGACCGACCGCCACACGAGCGCCCGCGCGTTCAGCACGTGCACCAGCCGCTCCATCACCAGCCCGACGACCAGCAGCGCGAGCAGCACGACGAACGTGGACGTGGTGTCGAAGCTGTTGCCGTAGAACTGCACCAGGTGGCCGAGCCCGCGGTTGGACGCCAGCATCTCCGCCGTCACGACGCCGACGAGCGACATCGGCAGCGACATCTTCATCCCGGCGGCGATCCAGACGAACGCCGAAGGCAGCCGCACCCACAACGCCACGTGCAGCCGGTTGCCGCCCATCACGCGCACCGCGTCGATCAGGCCCTGGCTGACGTCCCTGATGCCGTAGTACGTGTTGTAGAAGAGCAGGAAGAAGGTGAGGATCGCGGCCACCACCACGGCGAGCGGCGCACCGATGCCCACCCAGATGACCAGCAGCGGAATCACCGCGGTGCGCGGCATCCCCCACAGCGCGGTGATGAACGGCTCCACGATCGCCGCCCAGAACGGTGACACCCCGAGCAGGTACCCGATGAGGATCGCCGCCACCCCGCCGATGAGGAACCCGCCGACCGCAGACCCCAAGGTGATCAGTGCGTTGGTGACCAGCGCGCCGTCGGCGAGCATCGCCACCGCACGTACCGCGATCTTGCTCGGGCTGCTGATGTAGTACGGCTCGATGACCGTACGGGACGCGCCCTCCCAGGCGGCCAGGAAGCCCGCGAGCAGCAACAGCTGGATCACCCGCCGCACCACGCGCTGCCGCCGCCTTACGGTCTTCTTCTGCGCCGCACCGCCGGTGTCGACGCGGTCCGTAGGCGCCACCTGTGTCGCGGTCATCGGGCCACCTCCCCCGCGCTCGCGGGCGAGCCTTCGCCGTCCAGCTCCATCCGCAGCCGGCGCTGCAGCTCGACGTACTGCGTGCTGAGTCGGATCTCCGCGAGGTCGCGCGGCCGGCCGAACGGGATCTCGAGCTCGCTGCTCAACCGGGTGGGCGCCGTCTCGCTGGTCCTGAACACCACCACCCGGTCGGACAGCAACGCGGCCTCCGCGATGTCGTGCGACACGAAGACCACGGTCAGGTCGAGCTGCTCCACGGCGTGGCGCAGCTCCTCGTGCAGCTCCTCGCGCAGGCTGGCGTCGATCGCGCCGAACGGCTCGTCCATCAGC
This sequence comes from Streptosporangiales bacterium, assembly GCA_009379825.1. Lineage (NCBI taxonomy): Bacteria > Bacillati > Actinomycetota > Actinomycetes > Streptosporangiales > Streptosporangiales bacterium. Next base: position 107,389 of record WHTA01000002.1, on the reverse strand, counting down.
AGCACCGAAGGCTCGTACACCATGCTGCGGGCGATCAACGTGCGCCGCCGCATCCCGCCGGACAGCTGCGCCGGGTACTTGTCGGCCGCCTCCCGCAGGTTGAGCAGCTCCAGGTACTCGTCGACCCGCGGCCGCAGCTCGGTCTTCGGGTAGCCACGCAGCCGCAGCGGCAGCTCGATGTTCTTCCGCGTGCTCCGCCACGGCAGCAGGGTGTCCTCCTGGGTGAGGTAGCTCACCTGCGTGTTGACGCCCTCGACCCGGCTGCCGCGGAACCTGACCTCGCCCTTGGTCGGCGGCAGCAGGCCCGCGACGATGTTCAACAGGGTCGACTTGCCGCAACCGCTGCGCCCGAACAGGGTCACGAACTCGCCGCGCTCGACCCGCAGGTCGACACCGGCGATCACCGGGGTGTCGGAGTCGCCGTACGCCATCGCCACGTCGTCGAGCTCGATGACGTGGTCTCCAGTACTCACCGTAAGCGTCATGCGCCCTCGCCTCCTCTGCCCTACTCCGCCCGGGCGAACTTGGGGACGATCTCGGTGAACGAGAGCTTGCTGTAGTCGCGCTTGTAGACGCTCTTCGTGAGGTCGATGGTGTACTCGAACTCCCTGGTGGTGAAGCCCTGCGACGGCACCGTCGCCTCCTTCGCCGACTTCCAGGTCCGCTCGTACACGTCCTTGCTCAGGGTGGGGAAGAACTTCTTCTTCACCGCGGCGCGGGTGGCCGCGTCGTCGGCGAGCACCAGCTTCGCGCCGTCGCGCAGCGACGCGACGAACTTCTCGGTGAGCTCCGGATCGCTCTCGAGCATCTCCTTGGACGCGACCGCACCCATGTAGAGGTAGTCCTTGAAGCCGCCCAGGTCACCGTCGGCCGTGGCGATCCACTCCACGGCCTCGTCGTCGCCGAGCGTCTCCAACGGCCCGGCGGACCACATGGCGGCGTCGAACTTGCCCGCCTTCAGCGACGACGCCACCGTCCGCTGGTCCGAGGGCAGCAGCTTGAGGTCCTCGGTCGCGTCCACGTCGTACTTGTCGAGGATCGCGCGCAGCAGCGTGTAGTTCGTGGCACCCGGCGGGTGCGCGCCGAACTTCAGCCCCTTCAACGCCTGCACCCGCTCCTCGATCGGTGAGTCCGGCGTCACGCCGGTCTCCTTCTCCACCCGGTCGGCGACGTTCTTCCGCAGCGCGACGGTCAGCGCGGGTCGTTCGACGTTGGAGATCAGCCGTAACGGCAGGCCCTCCTTCATGCTGTCGAGCGCGGTCGCCGTGCCGGCCGTGGCGAACTCCGCCTGGCCGCGGGTGACCGTGGCGATCGCCTTGGTGGAGTCGCCGCCGACCTCGGTCCACTCCACGGCCAGGTCGTGGTCGGCGAAGGTGTCCTCGGCGATCGCGGCCAGCACCGGCGCGGACGACAACGCCGTCGACGTCAACGTGACCTTGATCTTCTGCTTGCCGTCCGCGGTGGTCTCCGTCCCCCCGCCCGCACATGCCGTCATGGACGCGACGACGGCACTGGCAAGCACCGCGGTGAACAGGTGCTTGAACCGTACTCTCATGGTCCCTCCAGGGCTACGTTGCGGAGGAAGGCGTGCTCGACTCTGGCAGCTTGAACAGCTCGGCGGCGTTCTGTCCGAGAATCCGGTGCTTCGCCTTCTCGGACAGGAACGGCAGGTCGTAGATGGTGCTCGGCAGGTTGAAGTCCCAGTGCGGGTAGTCGGAAGCGAACAGCAGCTGGGTCTCCGCGTTGATCATGTCGAACGTGACCTCGAGCGCCCGCAGGTCGTGCATCTCCATCGGCTGGGTGGTGAAGTAGAAGCTGTCCCTGATGTACTCGCTCGGCAGCTTCTTCAGCAGCGGCGCCTCCGAGGTCCGCATCATGTACTCGTTGTCCAGGCGCTGCATGATGAACGGCAGCCAGGCCAGCCCGGACTCGATCCAGATGATCTTCAGCCGCGGGAACCGCTCGGGAATGCCGTTGATGACGATGTTCGTGAGATGGATCAGGTTGTGCAGCACGAACCCGATGGCGTGCGCCGAGAGGAACCGGTTCATCCCCTCGAGCAGCCGGTCGCGGTTGAAGATCGCGGCGTGGAAGCCGAGCGGCAGCCCGGACTCCTCGATCGCGCGGTACACGCTGCTGTACGCGTTGTCGTGCACGGCGCGGTAGCGCGCGGCCGTCACCATGAAGCCCGCCACTCCCGGCCGGTCACCGAACGTCTCCACCGCGCGCAGCGACGCCTTCGGGTCGTTGAACGGCAGGTAGATCATGGTGCGGATGCGCGGCTCGTGCGGCAGCACCTCCTCCGTCAGCCAGCGGGTGTACGCCCAGCTGAGCGCGTTCTCCATCCGGGAGTCAGGGTGCATGCCCAGGTCGAGCATCGGGGTCGGGAAGACGACCTGGTAGTCGATGCCGATGCTCTCCATCTCCCGGCGGATCAGGTCGACGTCGCGCGGCCGGTCCTGCGACGTGCCGCGCTCGTGCCGCCGCCGCTGGTACCGCACGATCCGGCCGGAGTGGCTCTGGTCGAGCGCCGGGTCGATCAGCAACGCGTTCGGCGAGCCGTACTGCGCACCGCCCGCACCCCCGTGTTGGGCGCGGTAGCGCAGCACCGGGTCCTCGATGTACTTGACGATGTCGGGCCACGACTCCGTCTCGTAGTGGTGCGCGTCCGCGTCCACGATGAGGAGATCCCCGTAGTTGCGCTCCTCCGCCTGCTGGCGCGCGTGCGAGAGGTGCTTCGACGTGTGGAACGTCGTCGGGTCGGCGACCTCGAGGTCCTCGACCCGGGCCGCGGCCGACCCGGTGACCGTGTCGTGCTCCATTGCGCCTCCTGCTAGTCCTGCGGTATCCGGCTGCCCCACAAGGTGAGCTCGAAGAGCTGCAGGTCGACGACCTTCAACATCTCGATGGAGCACGTGGCGACGTCGGTCGCCGTGACGTCCGCGGCGACCAGGGGTGGCGTGTCCGGTTCCTGCTCGTATCGCGCCGAGTACTGCGTGACGGCCGCGGTGAACAGCTGCCGCAACACGTCGTCGGGGAGCACCACCTCGGGCGAGGCCCTCGCCACCCGTTCGGCCAGCAGGCCGAGTGTCGACACCTCATCGGCTCGCAGTGACGCACCGTCATCGTCGGACATAGACCTGCCCCTCACGCACGTCGGTCGGATACGTCCGCAGGCGCAGCCGCGGGAGCGCCGCACACCTGCCGGACGCGATGTCGTACTCCCAGCCGTGCCACGGGCACACGACGTGCGTGACGTCGTCGGAGAACCGGTCACCGAGGTCGTTGCCTTCCTCGTCGACCACGCTCTCCACCCGGTCCACGAGCAGCCCTTCGGCGATCGGGCCACCCATGTGCAAACAGCGGTTTTCCAGCGCATATACCGTGTCCCGGTGACGGAAGACGACTATCTCCTCGCCGGCAATGGTGACGAGTTTGCGGTTGTCTTCGCTGAGCTCCGAGAAATTGCCGACAAAGTAGTCCTGCACTCGCGAATCACCTCCGGGTCGATCACAGTGATTCACTGCGAGGCGACGGCGGAGTCCTCGCAGACGGTGTCCTGAGATTAGGCGGAATTTATCTGTCAAATCCAACATAAATTTCGCGTTGAATCATGCACTCTTGTTATAGTCCGTGCGTGGATGACGATCGCCCGTCGATTCGTGAGATCCGGGCATTCCTGGAGGTCGAACGGGCACGCAACTTCTCCGCCGCCGCCCGCGCCCTACGCGTCTCCCAGCCGGCACTCAGCCGCACCATCGCCGCACTCGAGCGACACCTCGGGCACCGGCTCTTCGAACGCACCGGGCGCCGGCTCGACCTCACCGCCGAGGGGCACGCCTTCCTCGAGGTGGCGACGGTCATCTCAAGCACCCACGCCACCGAGCTCCGGCGCTACGACAGGTACTGCGGCGGCTCGGCGGGCACCGTCACCATCGCCGCCATCCCCTCGGTCACGGCCGTCGTGCTACCCCAGATCGTCTCGTCGTTCGCCGCGCGCTACCCGGACGTGACGGTCAAGATGATCGACGGCCCGGACGAGGCCAACGTCCAGCTGGTGCTCGCCGCGAAGGCCGACGTCGCGATCTCGCTGCTGTGGGACCGCCGCGAGGGCCTCGCGCGGCACCCGTTGATCGGCGACGACTTCCAGCTGACCTGCCGGCCGGACCACGAGCTGGCCGCCGCCACCCAGGTCAGCTGGGCGGACGCGGCCGAGCACGCCATCACGTCGCTGCCGGACGACAGCAGCGTGCGGCAGCTCGCGAGCGCGACGTTCAGCCGGTTGGGCCTGGTGCCGCACACGGTCTTCGAGGTCGCGACCATCCCGGCGCTCGGCGGCATCGTCGCCGCGGGCCTCGGCGTCGCGACCGTGCCGTCGCTCGTGCTGCCGCTGATCGACTTCGCCGGTGTGCACAGCCAGCTGCTCGAAGAGCCGGTGGTGGAGCGGCGGCTCGGCCTGATGTACCCCAGCGACCGGCCGCTCACCGGCCCGGCACGGCTGCTGCTCGACCACATCGCCTGCACCGAGGAGCGGCCGGACATCCCGGCGGGCACCCGCTGGCTGGACCGTTGACGTTACTTCGCGCGGCAGCAGCCGGGCGCGCACTTGTCGGCGGCCGGCCCCAGCCGGCCGAGCGACCGCCGCGGCGTGCTCGGGTCCAACCGCTCGTGCACCAGCTCCCGCACCATGGCGACGAACTCGGGCGCCACCCCGACCGAAGGCACCCGCACGGCGCTCATGCCGAGCTCCGCCGCCTTGTCCAGCGCCTCGGTGTCGAGGTCGTAGATGACCTCCATGTGGTCGGAGACGAACCCTACCGGCACGATCGCCACCGACCGCACGCCCTTGTCGCGCAGCTCGACCAGGTGGTCACAGACGTCCGGCTCCAGCCAGGGCTGGCTCGGCGACCCGCTGCGGCTGCACCAGGCCACGTCCCAGTCGTGGCCGCCGACCGCCTCGGCCACCAGCCTGGCCGCCTCGTGCACCTGCGCCGGGTACGCGCCGCCGGACGGCCCGCTCGCCTCTGCCATCGACGTCGGGATGCTGTGCGCGACGAACACCAGCCGCGCGGCGGCACGGTCGGCCGCAGGCAGGTCCAGCAGCTGCTCGCGGGTCAGCCGCACCATCGGCTCGATGAAACCCGGGTGGTCGTAGAACGGCCGGAGCTTCGCCACCGCAGGCGCGTCCGGACCGACCTCGGCGCGGGCCCGCTCGATGTCCTCCAGGTACACGCAGCACGACGAGTACGACTGGTACGCCGAGGTCACGAACGCCAGCGCGTTGCGTACGCCGTCGGCGGCCATCTCGCGCAGCGTGTCCGGCAGCAGCGGGTGCCAGTTCCTGTTCCCCCAGTAGAACGGCAGGTCCAGACCCGCGCCGGCGAAGTCCGCGCGCAGCGCGGCGAGCAGGTCACGGCACTGCCCGTTGATCGGGCTCACCCCGCCGAAGTGATGGTAGTGCTCCGCGACCTCGAGCAGGCGTTCCCTGGGCACGCCGCGGCCGCGGGTGACGTTCTCCAGGAACGGCATGACGTCGTCGGGACCCTCAGGGCCACCGAACGAGACGAGTAGGACGGCGTCGTAGCCCGCTTCGGCCATACCCCCATGAAACCACCGTGACCACCGTCACTTCAGGTCGACCGGTACTCGTGCAGTCATCCTGACGCGGCGTAGACGGCGGCCGTGGCCAGCACCTCGCGTACGTACGCGTCCGAGTGGTTGTACGCGTAGACCGCGCGGTACAGCGACCGCCCACCGTCGCCGGCACCGCTCGCGCAGAGGTAGTCGGCGGCCGCCGGCACCGCGTCGCGCGGGTCCCAGACGTCGCGGTCGCCGTCACCGTCGCCGTCCACCCCGTACGACCGCCAGGTCGCCGGCATGAACTGCATCGGACCGAGCGCACCCGCGCTCGACGGGCCCATGTTGCGGCCGTGCCCGCTTTCCACCTGCCCGATCGCCGCCAGTACGGTCCACGACAGGCCGGTGCAGCGGCTGGCGGCGAACTCGTACAGCTCGCGGTACGAGTCGGCCGCCGCGGTGCCGTCGCCGCGCTCCGGGCGTGGGCCTGCGGTTGCCTGCGGCCGCAGCCGGACCAGCCGCGCGTCCGCGCCGACCGCCTTCCGTACGAGCCGCTTCAGCACCGGCATCGGCACTGCGGGCGCGTTCACCAGCATGCCGGTGTCCGCGGTCAGGCCGAGCCCGTCCGCCGTCGGTTCCGTCACCAGCCCGTCGACGCCGGCCAGCCGCAGCTCGGCCACCCCGCCGAGGCGCATCGGCAGCGTCCGCGACCCGGTCACCGGGTAGGTCCTGTCCAGGCCCACCCGGTGGGCGTCGCGCGCGGCGAAGCTCAGCACCAGCTGGTCGTGGGCGAGCGCGCGCCACAACGCGTCCGACTTCGCCGAGGCCAACGGCGTCCAGGCGCGGAACACCGACGGGTCCACGCCGAGCAACCCGGCGCGCTTCGACCCCAGCCGCACCCGTCCGGCCCGCACCCGCAACGTCTCGGTGACCGTCCGCGAGCGCTCCACCTCGGCGACCGCCGCCGGCGAGATCCGGCGCGGCGACACCACGAGCAGGTCGGGCGTCACCACCCGGTTCAGCGGTGCCACCCCCGGGTCGTCGGCCGTGGTGCTCGACGCGCTGCCGGTGGCCGCCCGTTCGTCCGGCCGGATGGTGTGCCCGCGCAGGTCCGCGACGAGCACCGTGACCGCCGCCACCAGAGTGGTCGCACAGAGCGTCGCAACGACTACTACCGGCCACCCGGCGTGCCTTTCCGGCACCGGCGTTCACCCCCTGGCACTGCATCGGTTTGTCGACTTTGCGACTCGCCGGGCGCGGTTGTAGTAGTGGGCGAGACAGACCAGAGAGACTGCTACTCGTAGTCGACTACCGTCCGGAGGCCAGTATGCAGGAGTTGCGCCTGGTCGGGATCAGCGACGACGGGGAGTTCCTGCTCCTCGCCGCCCCCGACGCGACAGGCGCCCACTTCCGCGTACCCATCGACGGACGTGTCCGGGCAGCCGTCCGAGGCGACCACGAGCGTAGCGGGCGGCCAGAGACGCAGATGGAGACCACGGTGCGCCCGAAGGAGATTCAAGCACGTATTCGCGGCGGCCAGAGCCCGGAAGAGGTGGCGAGCGCCGCCGGGTTGCCGCTCGAGCGCATCGAGGCGTTCGCGACCCCGGTGATCCGTGAACGCATGCACATCGCCGAGGTGGCGCAACGTACCGCCGTGCGCCGGCCCGGCGAGTCGCAGCCGGGACCCGAGCTCGGTGAGCTGGTGCGCCAGCGGTTGCAGGCGCGCGGGGTGGCTCCCGAGGACCAGGAGTGGGACGCGTGGCGGCGCGACGACGGCAGCTGGAAGGTGCGCCTGCACTACAAGATGGCGAACCGCACCGGCGCCGCCGAGTGGATCTACGACGTCTCGGCCAGGCACGTACGCCCGGTCGACGACGAGGCGGCGACCCTGGTCAGCGCGAACGGCTCTGCACACCTGCAGGCAGAAGCCGAGCCGGAGCCTGAGGAGGTCATCGAGCGGCCGCGGCTGGCCGCCGTCAGCGGCGGCGCCGACGCGGCCCCGACGGTGAGCGTCCCCACCCAGGAGCCGCTGAGCCAGGACGAGCAGACCACCGAGCCGCTGCGGATCGCCAGCCAGCAGAACAACAACAAGAGCTCCAAGCGCGCGTCGGTGCCGTCCTGGGACGAGATCATCTTCGGCACCCGCAGGCAGCGCGACTAGGAACGCTCCTCCGCCGCCAGGAACGGCTCCACCCAGCGCGGCGTGACCTGGCGTGCGAGCTCGCCTGCGGCGCGGGCGTCCATGTCCACCGCCCGATACCCGCCGCTGCCCGCGCCTACCCCGACGACCAGCGTGGCGAGGCCCTGCCGGCGCTGGAAGAACGTCTGCCGCACCTGCCACCCGACCACGGCCTGCTGCTGCACCAGGACGGTCCGCCTGGACCAGGAGCCGCTGCGGACACACAGGAACCCGTCCGCGTAGGCGTGCCCGAGCGAGCGGTACCTGTCGAGCGCCAGCGGCACCCCGACCACGGCCAGCACGGCAGCCACCGCGGCGGCGCCGAACTGCCCGCCCCAGCCGGTCAGCCCGGTAACCAGCAGCCACGGCACCACGGCCCGGAACAGCCGTCGCCGCCGCGCGGCCCGCGGGTGCCGGCGCAGCGGGCCGGGCACCGAGCCGACGGTCTGCCCGGCGAGCAGCCGGATGGCGGCGACCGGCCCGACGGGGAGCAGCTCGGCGCGGGAGCGCCCGCTGAGGCCGGTGACCAGGGCGAGCAGCCGGCCGCTGTGCGTCGGCCTGGCCGGCAGCGCCTCCACCAGCTCCCAGCCGCGCACCCGGCGCCGTTCGAGCGTCACGTGCCTGCGGGTGAGCAGCCCGCGCTGCAGGTTGAGCGCGTCCGGGGTGCTCCGCACGGTGAAGCCCCAGTTCAACACCGTCGTCACGGCGATCGACGCGACCGGCAGGCCGAGCAGGAGCAGACAGCCGGCGGTGAGCCCGAGCAACCACGGGTCGCCGGCCAGCCACTCCGCCCACCCGATCACCCGCCGCTCGCTGAACGGTTCCTGCCCGGCCCAGCCCCACACGGTGCCGAGCACGGCCAGCGGGGCGAACAGGTACGCACCGGTCAGCGGTGAGTACAGGAACCACGACGCCTTCACCTTCGCCAGCACGTCACCGGTCGTGGCCGCACCCCCTGCGGTCGCCTCGGCGCCGCCCGCGGGCCGCCGCGCAAGCAGCAGCCGCCGCAGCCGCGTGCCTTCCGCGACGCTCACCGCGTCGAGCACGCCCTCGTCCACCTGACCGCTGCCGCCGGCCGCCGCGTCCACGCGCACCACGACGACCCGCAGCAGCCGGTGCAGCGGCGACGCGGCGACGTCCACGCCCCGGATCCGGTCCAGCGGGATCGACCGCGACCTGCGGTGCAGCAGACCGGAGGTGATGTCGAGCCGGCCGTAGCGGACGGTGTAGCGGAACGTCAGCCACCGCACCGCCGAGTAGACGACGGACAGCAGCCCGGCGCCGAGCCCGTAGAACGCGGCACGGTCGACGGTGAAGTGGCCGGACAGCAGGAACGCGACGGTCACCGGCAGCAGGAACGCACCGAGCCGCCTGAACGGGTCGACGATCAGGCTGCGCGCGCTCAGCCTGCGCGGTGGCACGGCCACCGCGTCCACCGGGTCAGGCACAGGCGCGCCGGTGTTCGTGGCAGCCGCGAGCTCCGGCTCCCCGCGCCTCACGTGGCGTCGTCCGGCAGCACGTTCGCCCGCTGGGCGAGGTCGTACGACAGCCGCACGGCGACGTCGGCCGGCAGCCCGACGATCTCGCTCGACCCCGCGTGCGAAGCGGTCTGTACGACGAGCGTGGCGAGGCCGAACATCCGCTGCAGCATCCCCCGCCGGGTGTCGACGCTCTGGATCCGGCTGATCGGCACCACCCGCCACTCCCGGCTGAACCAGCCTGCCCTGGTGTAGACGACCTCGTCGGTCACCTCCCACCGGTGCACCCGGAAGCGCCACCACGGCTCGACGACGACGAACACGAGCCCCACCAGGCCGAGCGCGATCGGCAGCGCCCACCGCCAGCGCGACGCCTCCGGCGGCAGGAAGGCGGGGTTCCACCAGGTGAGCAACAGGCCGAGCGCGAGCAACACGGCGAGCTGCAGGAGTCCCTCGACGGCCCACTGGTAGACCGCGCGACGCGAGACGGTGTGCAGCGGAGCTCGCAGCGGTGTCGACACGCAGCCGAGCCTATGAGACGCAGCACCGCCGCCGGCCAGCTGTGCCGTCGCAATGCCGTAGGTGGTCCGAACGATCCTCGTGCATGGTCCTGCTAAGTTACAGGTGACTTACTAGTTCCTACCGGGAGGTGACCGTGCCCGCACAGCGCGGTAAGCGGCTGGCCGGCGCGGATCGCCGCGAGCAGGTGCTGCGGATCGCCGGGGACGAGTTCGCCGAGCACGGCCTGCACGGGGTGTCGGCCGAGGTGATCGCGCGTAAGGCGGGCATCACGCACGCCTACGTCTTCCGCCTCTTCGGCACCAAGAAGCAGCTCTTCCTCGAGGTCGTCCGCCGCGCCTTCGCCGCGATGGCGGACGGCCTCGCCGCATCCGCGGACACGGCGTCCGGCCTCGAGGCGCTGGCCGCCATGGGCCGGCGTTACGACGCCAGCCTGAAGGACCGCCCCCTGCTGCTGCTCCAGCTGCAGGCATTCGCCGCGTGCGGCGACGCCGAGGTGTGCGAGGCGGTGCGGGAGAGCTTCGGCCGGCTCTGGCAGACGGTCAGCGACGCCACCGGCCTCGACCCGGTGCAGGTCAAGACGTTCATGGCGTACGGGATGCTGCTCAACACCAACGCCGCCCTCGGCACCGCGGACGTCGACGCCGACTGGGCGCGCCAGGCGACGACCCGCATCCACGCCGGCCTCTTCACGCATGTCACCACCGAGGCGAACCGGTGACCGACACCCGGCGTCCGCTGGTGCCGACGCTGATGTTCATCGCACTCGTCGTCGCCGTCGGCGGCAGCCTCGGGGCGCCGCTGATCACCTCGGTTGCCGGCGAGCTCGACGTCTCGCTGGCGGCCGCGCAGTGGACGCTCACCGCCCCGCTGCTCGTCGGCGCGATCGCCACCCCGGTGCTGGGTCGGCTGGGCACCGGCCCGCGCCGTCGCCAGGCCGTCCTCGCCGCCCTGGCCGTCACCGTGGCGGGCAGCCTGCTGACGGTGGTGGCGCCTTCGTTCGGCTGGCTGCTTGCCGGCCGGGTCGGCCAGGGCGCGGGGCTGGGGCTGACGCCGCTGATGATGGGCGCCGCCCGCGACCACCTGCCCGCCGAGCGCCCCGGCCCGACGATCGCGCTGCTCTCGGTGGCCTCGACCATCGGCGTCGGCGTCGGTTACCCGCTTGCCGGGCTGCTGACCGACGTCGCCGGGCTGCGCGCGGCGTACGGACTCGGCCTGCTCATCACGGCGGTCGCGCTGGTCGCCGCGTGGCGCTCCGTGCCCCGGCCGCCGGCCGGCCGCTCGGCGGCGCTCGACCTGCCGGGCGCGTTGCTGCTCGGCGGCGGGCTGTCTGCGTTGCTCCTGGCAATCAGCCAGACCGCCGTGTGGACCGAGCGCCCGGCGTTCGGCGCCGCGCTCCTGGCCGCCGCGGCCGTGCTGGGCGGCGCGTGGGTGCACCGCGAACGCCGGTGCGCCGCCCCGCTGGTGGATCTCGCCCTGCTGCGCAAGCCTGCGGTGGCCGGCGCCAACGCCGTCATGCTGCTCGGCGGCGTCGGCATGTACCTGCTGCTGACCCTGGTGACCCGCTACGTGCAGACGCCCGCCTCAGCCGGCTACGGGGTCGGCGTGGACGTCTTCGTCGCTGGCCTGGTGCTGGTGCCGTTCTCCGCGCTGGGGTTCGCCGGCGGCAGGCTGGTGCGGCCGCTGCGTACGCGGCTCGCTCCGGCGAGTGTACTGGCGGCGGGTGGCACGGTAGTGCTGGCGGCGCTTGCGCTGTTCGCGCTGACCCGCAGCCAGCTGTGGCTGTCGTTCGCGGTGATGGGCGTGCTCGGGCTTGGCGTCGGCGCCTTCTCGGCGGCGATGCCGGCAGCGATCCTCGCCGGCACCCCGGCGGAGGAGACGTCGAGCGCGATGAGCTTCAACCAGGTCGTCCGCAGCGTCGGCTTCTCCATCGGCAGCGCCCTGGCCGGCCTGACCCTGGCCGCCCACACCCCGGCCGGCTCGACGTTCCCCACCGACACCGGATACACGACGGCGTCCTGGCTCGGCGCCGCGGCAATGGGCGTCACCGTCGTCACCGCGCTGACCCTTCGGCACACGGCTGGCCGCCGGCCGTGAACACCTGCCCGAGGGCCGGCGACCATCAGCAGGCAGAGCGACGTCGGCAGCCGTTCCCGGAGACACCGCCACGGTGCGGCAGCGCGTCGACACTCTGCGTCCGTGTCATGACCGATCCCCCGTCCGATGTATCTGAGCCCACCGCGGCAACTCCGTCTCGATGACACGGCATACACACACCGACCTGTCGTGTCAGGCCGGCCGGGGGCTGCCGATGCTCGAGGCGCTGCACACGCGCCCAGGCATCCGGGGCCGGCAAACGCGAGGGGCCGTGCCAGCGGGGGCGCACGGCCCCTCGTACCCTCCCCGAACGGGTACCAACTGTGTGAGGAGATACAGCCGGATGAGTGACCCCGAGCGCCCCAACCGGATCAGCCGCCGCCACGGTGCCATCGTGCTCGACGACGAAGGCCATGCCCTGGCGAAGAAGCACGAGTTGTTGTGCAGTCGCAAGCATGCCGCCACCGTCGTGGACGACCGTCTCCGCAAGTGGGTGGACAGCAGCGAGGACGTCCGCGGCGCGGGCATCGTACGTATCCGCCTGAATAAGCGCGCCAGGGTCGACCTGCGCAAGGTGACCGCCGACCTGGAGCCGTACGCCCGCGTGGCGCCGAACCTCATCTACACCGGGGAGCCGGCGTGGAACGGCGGCCCGAGCGGTCCGCCCACCCAGCCGTCGCGCAAGCCGCGCCCACCGCGTGCGCCGTCCCCCGGGGCCAAGCACGCCACCGCAGCCGTACTCGACACCGGCATCTCCGCACACCCGTGGTTCACCGACCGCGACTGGTTCGCCGACTGCGGGCCGGCGAACGCCGAGGAGTACGACGCCGACCTCGACTTCGAGCTCGACAGCCAGGCCGGCCACGGCACGTTCGTCACCGGCCTGCTGCTCCACCGCGCGCCGGACGCCCACGTCACGCCGGTACGGGTGCTCTCCAGCGACGGCGTCTGCGACGAGCTCGAGCTGATCAAGGCGATCGCGGACCTGCGGCCGCGGAAGTCCGGCGGCATCGACGTGCTGAACCTCTCGCTCGGCGGCTACACCCACGACGACCGTCCCTCTCCCCTACTCCTCGAGGCGCTGCACGCGCTCGGCCCGAAGACCGTCGTCGTCGCGGCCGCCGGCAACCAGGGCACCGAGCGGCCGTTCTGGCCCGCCGCAGCCAACTCGGTCATCGCCGTCGGTGCGCTCGAGGAGGCCGGCGGCGAGCCCGCGCACTTCAGCAACCACGGCTTCTGGGTGGACGCGTGCGCGCCCGGCCAGGACGTCAGCAGCAGCTTCGTCTGGTTCAACGGCCCGGACGTGGACACCGGCGCCGGCGACACCGACGAGGACCTGTTCCTCGGCTACGCCGACTGGAGCGGCACCTCGTTCGCGGCGCCCCAGGTCGCCGGCGCGATCGCCGGGATCTGCGCGAAGCAGGGGGTGGACGCACCCGAGGCGGCCCGCATCCTGCTCGACCCGAGCAAGCACAGCTACGTCCCCGACCTCGGCCTCGCGGTGTTGGAGCCGCGCCGTACCAGGTAATCTCACCGGTGTCGATGTTCGGCCCGGCGGGAGGTACGTGTGGAACGCACATACCCGCGCACCGGCGAGCCGTGCAACACCACCTTGCTCGAGCTCGCCGGTGAGGGCGACACCGAGGCCTGGCGACAGCTGGTCGACCGGTTCTCGCCGCTGGTCTGGTCGGTCGCCCGAGCGCAGGGCCTCGGCCGGATGGACGCCGCCGACGTCTACCAGACCACCTGGCTGCGGCTGGTCGAGCACCTGGGCCGCCTCCGCGACCCGGCAGCCGTCGGCGGCTGGTTGGTGGCCACGGCCCGCCACGAGGCGATCCGGGTCTCCCGCCGCGGCGCCAGGGAGCGGCCGGTGGAGGACCACGGTCTCGACCAGTCCGCGACCGACCTCGACACCCCCGAAGCCGCGCTGCTCCTCTCCGAGGAGCACCGCGGCGTACTGCGCGCGTTCGTGCAACTGTCCGATCGCTGTCAGCGCCTGCTGCGGGTGCTCTCCGCCAGCCCCACGACGAGCTACGCCGAGGTCGCCGCGGAGCTGGACATGCCCGTCGGCAGCCTCGGTCCCACCCGGGGTCGCTGTCTGAAACACCTGCGTCAGTTGTTGGAGGGGGACGACGATGAGCGGTGAGGAAGCAGTGTTGGCGCGCCTCGGCTCGGCCTTCGACGCGGTCGACCCGGTGCCGTTGGCCGCGTACGAGGCGGCCGTGGCGGGCCTCGCCCTCCGCGACGTGGACGCGGAGCTGGCCGAGCTGGCCGCCGACTCGGTGCTCGCCGACAGCGGCGTGCGTACCCGGCCGGCCACCGGCCCGCGGCTGCTGACGTTCACCGCGGGCGAGCTGTCCATCGAGGTGGAGGTCGCCGACGACGGGGCGCGCCGCCGGCTGCTCGGCCAGCTCGTCCCGCCGCAACCGGCGGAGATCGACGTGCACTGGGACGGCGGCGCCAGCACGGTGACCACCGACCAGCTCGGCCGGTTCAGCGTCGTGTCCGTACCCGCCGGCCTGGTGAGCATGGTCTGTCAGCTGACCGACCCCGCGCGCCGGGTGGCGACGAGCTGGGTGTCGATATAGCGGAGCAACCCGACTTCATCGAGCGAGCGGAGGCGGCCAGGGACGCGGTCTCGGTCGACCCGGACCAGGCACGTGCAGAGGCGACGGCCATCCTCGACGCCTGCGACGACGCCGAGGCCAGGTCGATCGCGTTGCGCGTGCTCGCCCTGGAGAGCAGGCTGCGCGGCGACGCGCGGCAGGCTGAACGGCTGTTGCGCGACGCCATCGAGCACGCCGACCTGGCCGGCTCGCAGCGACGGGCGGCGCAGGCGCGGTTGAGCCTGGTGCCGGTGCTCGCCGACCTCGGCCGGCTGCCCGATGCGCTCGCCGCGGCGCGGGCGGCACGGCCGGCGCTGCACGGCGTCGAGCTCGGTCAGCTGGAGACCCAGCGCGCGCTGGCGCTGAGCCGAGCGGGCAGGTACGCCGAAGCGCTCCGCGACTACGACCGCGCGCTGCGGTTGCTGCGGCCGGGCGGCGACGCGGAGTGGACGTGCCGGGTGCTCTCCAACCGCGCCGCCGTCCTCGGCTATCTCGGGCACTACCCGGCCGCCCGCCGCGACCTGCAGGTGGCACACCAGCTCGCCACCGACAACCGGCTGGACATCTACGCGTTCCGCACCAAGCACAACCTGGGCTTCGTCGAGCTGCGCTCCGGCGACCTCCCCGCCGCGTTGCGGTCGTTCGCGGCGGCCGAGCAGTGGCTGCCGGCCGGCAGCGTCGAGGCGTCCAGCCTGCTCGACGTCGCCGAGGCGTACCTCACCGGACGGCTCGTCCACGAGGCCAGGGAGAAGCTCGAGGAGGCGATCGAGGCACTCGCCGCCGGTGGCTTCGCCGTGGACGTGCCCGAGGCGGAGGTGCTGCTCGCCCGGCTGCACCTGCTGGACAAGGACCCGGACGCCGCGGCCAGGGTCGCCACCGGCGCGGCCGCCCAGTTCCGGCAACAGCGCCGCCCCGGATGGACGTCGCTCGCCCACCACCTCGCGCTCCACGCCCGGGTCGACCGGGGCGAGGCGGACCGCGGGCTGCTCGACCAGCTCCGCCGGTCGGCCGGCCAGCTGCGCCGGCGCGGCTGGGCGCACGCCGCCGTGCACAGCCACGTGCTGGCCGGCGACCTCGCCCGCCGGCTCGGGCACACGAGGATCGCCCGCACCGAGCTCGACCGGGCCAGCCACGCGAGGCAGCGCGGGCCGATCGCGGTACGCGCGCCCGCCTGGTACGCCACGGCGCTGCGCCGCCTCGTCGACGACGACGTCGGCGGCGCCCTGCGTGCCGCCAGGGCCGGCCTGCGTGCCGTGGACGAGTTCGCCGCCACGCTTGGCGCCACCGACCTCCGGGTCAGGGCGAGCGGCTGGGGCGAGGACCTCGCCACGTTGGGCGTGCAGCTGACCAAGCGGGCCGGTGACGCCTGGCACTACCTCACCTGGGTCGAAAGGTGGCGGGCCAACGCCCTGCGTCGTCCGCCGGTACGACCACCGCACGACGGCCGGCTGGCCGCCGACCTCGCGCACCTGCGTAGGGTCACCGCGGAGCTCGCCGCCAGCTCCGCACGTGGCGTCGTGTCGCCGAAGCTCGCCGCCGAGCAGGTGCGGCTGGAGCGCGCCATCCGCGACCGCAGCCGGATCGCAAGCGGGCCAGGCGGCCAGGGCACGTCGACGACCCTCGATCGCGGTGAGCTGCAGGCGCAGCTCGGCGACCGGGCGCTGGTCGAGCTCACCGAGTACGACGGCGCGCTCGTCGCGGTCACCGTGGTGGCGGGCAGGTGCCGGCTGCACGAGCTCTGCACGCTGACCGAGGCGACGGCGGAGATGGACGCGCTGCGGTTCGCCCTGCACCGGCTCGCCAGGCGGCACGGCTCGCGGGCGAGCCTCGCGGCCGCCGAGGCCGGCGTCGCGCACGCCGCGGGCCGGCTGGACACACTGCTGCTCGGCCCGCTGCTGCCGTACATCGGCGACCGCGAGGTGGTCCTCACCCCGACCGGCGCGCTGCACGCGCTGCCGTGGAGCGCCCTGCCGAACCTGCGCGACCGGCCGCTGTCCGTGGCGCCGTCGGCGACCATGTGGCTGTCCGCGGCGCGCGGCACCCGCAGGCGGGCGCGCAGGCGCGGCGCCGTGGTGCTGGCCGGCCCCGGGCTGGAACACGCCCCGCGCGAGGCACGGATGGTGGCACGGCACTACCAACGGGCCAGGCAGTTCACCGGTCGCAGGGCGACCGTCTCGGCCGCGCTCGGCGCGCTCGACCGCGCCGACGTCGCACACATCGCGGCGCACGGGACGTTCCGTTCCGACAACCCGCAGTTCTCTGCTCTCGACCTGGCGGACGGGCCGGTCACCGTCTACGACCTCGAACACCTGGAGGTGGCCCCGCGCCGGCTCGTGCTGTCGTCGTGCGACACCGCGCTGTCCGCCGTGCACGCCGGCGACGAGCTGCAGGGCGTGGCGGCCGCGTTCTTCGCGCTCGGCACCACCACGCTGGTCGCCAGCGTCACGCCGGTCGCGGACGACGAGACGCACGCCGTCATGACGCGCTTCCACCGGCTCCTCGCGGCCGGCAGTCCGCCCGGCCAGGCGCTCGCCGACGCCGGCACGAGCACCGGAACGCTCGGTTTCGTGTGCTTCGGCGTCGGGTAATCGGCACGTAACGGGAAACCGAACTCTGTCCGCCAGGCAAGACACCCGGCCGACGCGGAAACCGATCCGCCTGGCGTGACGTCGCAGCACTGCGACACCCCGGGAGATCCGCCGGAGCACACCCCGCAATGGCGCGACTCGCTTTACCAGAGCTTGACCGGACGTGCCGCATCCGCAAGGATGCCGCAGGCATCACGGGGAGGCAGATGGCCGTCGAGAGCCAGGCGAGACCACCGTTTCGCCGTCCGTGGCAAGGGACGTTCACCGATGCCCTTCGTCGAACGTCGATCAGAATGGGGGTTCTCGGTGCCGTCGCCTTGGTGCTCGCAAACCTGCAGCTACCGTGGCGGCCCACTACGCTCTGCGCCCTGCGCGGGACGATCGGTATCCCCTGCCCGCTGTGCGGCACCACGACAGCCGCTGTGCACATCGGCCAGCTCGATCTGCTGGGTGCGCTCGCGGCGAACCCGTTCACAGTCACCATCATCGCTTTGATCGCAACCGCGCCGTTGACAGGCATCGACCGCTGGTGGGACACCAGCCTGCGCAGTCGGCCGCGTGCGCTAATCTGCATCGCCTTGTTCGTCGCGGCCGAAGTCTGGCAGCTCTTCAGAGTCGACTTGCTGCCTTGATCGGGACGACGTCCCACGCAACCCCGAAAGGAATCTGCATGAGCACGCCGCAAGGATCACCTGCCGGCCAGCAGTCCAACACCCTCGGCATCATCGGCATCATCTGTGCCGTTCTCTGCTGGCCCGCCGGCCTGATCATCGCCATCATCGGCATGGTGAAGGCGGGTCAGAGCGGAGGGTCGAAGACCCTCTACACGGTCGCGTTGATCGTCAGCATCGTGGTCGGCATCTTCTCGATCGTCTACAACGTCGCCTTCAACCCGATGCTCGGCAGCTAGCCGTTGCCATCGCGACCGCGCCCGGTCAGCCAGGCTTCTCGCCGACGCTGACCGGGCGTGTGCTGTCTGTGATCCAGTCCGACCACGAACCGACGTAGAGCGCCGCGGGCACACCGGCGAGCCGCAGCGCCAACACCGTGTGCGCGGCGCTGACGCCGGATCCGCAGTATGCACCGACCTGCGTGTCGCCCGTGACGCCGAGCGCGTCGAACCGGTCGCGCAGCGCCTCGGCGTCGAGGAACCTGCCGTCCGGCCCGGAATTGTCGGCCGTCGGCGCGCTGACCGCGCCGGGGATGTGTCCGGCGACCGGGTCCACCGCCTCGGTCTCGCCGCGGTAGCGCTCCCCGGTACGTACGTCGAGCAGCACCCCGGCACGTGCGACGGCCGCGGCCTCGTCCGCGTCCACCAGCTCGAGACCGCCTGGACGCGCCTCGAAGTCACCCGTGGACGGCGCCGGTGGCTCGGTGCTCACCGGTTCGCCCGCCGCCACCCAGGCCTGGTACCCGCCGTCGAGCACCCGCACCTGGCGATGCCCGTAGTACGCCAGGCACCACCAGGCGCGTGCGGCGGCCATGCAGTCGCCGCCGTCGTAGACCACGACCGGGCGGTCCTGCGACACCCCGGCCGCCCGCATGGACGCACCGAAGTCGGCCGGTGCCGGCAGCGGATGCCGGCCGCCCGCGCCCGGGGGCGCGGCGAGCGCCGTGTCGAGGTCGACGTACACCGCGCCCGGCAGGTGACCCTCCCGGTAGGCGAGCTCACCGGGCGGCCCGCCGAGCGACCACCGCACGTCCAGCAAGGTCGGCGGCGCGGCACCGCGCAGCTGCTCGGCCAACTCGGCGACCTGCACCAGCTCCGACGTACCCACGTTGTTCCCTCCTGCCGGCGTCAACCGACGCGCGTCTCCAACAGCGGCACCTCGAGCTCGGCGCGGGTCAGCGAGCCGTGGTAGCCGACGAGCGCCGCGCCCTGCGGCTCCGCACGCGGCGCGACCATCGCCGACCGGTCGTACGGCACGGCGAGCACGTCGCCGATCCGCGGCAGCAACCCGGCCTCGATGCTCGGCCCGAACCACCCGGCGGCCACCGCCTCGTCCCTGGACACCACCCACGCCCGGCCGGCCAGCACCTCACGCCAGGCCTGGAGGACGTCGGGCGCGGCTCCCGACCGCGCGTAGATGTGCCTGAACCGCGGCTCACCGCCGAGCAGCAGCACACCGTCGGCCATGCCGGGCGTGCTCTCCACGTCGATCTTGTCGCCGTCGGTGACGTCCACCATGCCGTGGTCCGCCGTGACCCACAGCGCCGTGCCCGCAGGCAGTCGCTCGGTCAGCCGTTGCGTCAGTGTGTCGACGTCGCGCAAGGCCGTGCGCCATTCCTCGGAGTCGACACCGTGCACGTGCCCGGTGAGGTCCACGTCGCCCCAGTAGACGTACGCGAAGCCGCGGTCCACCCGGGTCAGTGCGGCGCCCGCGGCGTCGATGCGTTCCTCGGCCGTCTCCGCGGCCACGAACGACGCGCCACGGGTCGCCGCCACGGTGAGCCCGGAGTCCTTGAACGACGCCGGTCCGACGAAGAACGCCGGCAACCCAGCCGCGGTGGCCCGACCGAAGACGGTGGGCTGGCGCTGCCAGCCCACCGGATCCACCCGCTTCGACCAGTGCAGGTGGTTGAGCAGCCGCATCTCACCCGGGATACGCACCTTGAAGCCGAGCACGCCGTGGGTGCTCGGTGGTACCCCGGTGCCGAACGACACCAGGCTGGTCGCGGTGGTCGAAGGGGCCGCGGACATCAGCGCCGCGGCCTCCCGCATGGACGAGAGGAACGGGGCGGCGGACGCGTGCGCGCGCAGCTGTGCACGCCCAAGGCCGTCGATGAGCAACACGCAGCCGCGGTCGGTGCCGCCCAGCCGCAGCGCGTTCTGCTCCCCAGGCACACCGTGTGCGGCGAGCACGGAGGGCAGCAGCTCCGCGAGCGTCGCCTCACCGTAGCGAGGCACGACCGGTGGCGGCTGTGTCACGTGCCCACCCCATTCATCCGGTCACAGTAGCGGCTCACCGCAGCAGCTAGTCACATCGCGTGACGCGGGCCGGAAGGCCTGTCACCGGCTGGTGGCCGCGGACAGCGCGGCGGCGAAGTCCACCAACCGCTGCACCGCGTCGTCGCCTTCCGCCGTGCCGCTCACCCGGAGGGTGAGGTCGTCGGAGGTGAGCTGCCCGGTGTAGCCGTGGTCGGCCTCGCAGTTCTCGTCGGCGCAGCTGGCCGGCTCGAGGTCGACCCGGCCGACGATCCCCCACCCCACGGTGAGCGTGGCCTCGGCAGGCGCCCGGCCGGCCGCGTAGTTCGCCGGCTCCGGGATCACCGAGCTCAACAGCACCGACTGGATCTGGCGCAGCGGCACCGCTTCGACGCTCGTCGTCGCGTGCGGCTGCGAGGCGCCGTCGACCGGCGGGTGGTCGTCGGTGTGCAGGACGAGCAGCCGGGTACCGGTCAGCACCAGCACGGAGACGTGGCGCCGTACCTCCATCTCGACGTCGAACGTCGCCTCGTGGTGGACGATCCAGTCCGTCGCCGGGTCACTACCCAGCGCCGTCTCGACCCCGTGCACCACCAGCTCGGGAAAGTAGCCGCAGCGCTCCACCTCGGTACGCAGATCATCCAGCGTGCTAGTCGTCATCCCCCCATCCTGGCACCTCGCCGTTCCGGCCAGGGACGCAACCAACGCCGGACGGCGGGTCAGCTGAACGCGGGCGACCGCCCGCGTCAGTCCGGAGCCGAACGCGCGCAGCCGCCGCACGCCGTCCGCGCCCTCGGTCTCGGTGTCCACGCGGATCAACGCGTCGCTCGACGTAGGCTGCCGGAGAACCTGCCGTCGTCGGGCGTCGCGTTGAGCTTCTTGTCGCTGTTCCAGCTCACCAGCAGGTACGCGACGTCCGGCACGTCCGGCTTGCCGTCCCCGTTCGCCGGGTAGCGGCGCGACCGGCTGACGACGGACGTGACGTTACGCAACGGCACGCCGGCGACACCGGTGGACCAGCACGACTGGCCGCGGTGCGGGGTGTTGTCGGCGTTCAGGTACAGGAACCTCGACTCGGTGAGCGCGAAGATCAGGACCTGCGCGGTCGAGCCGCCTGCGCCCGGCCGGGCCCGGTGCCAACAGAACCAGTCGCGCATCGACTCCCCGGCGACCATGTCCTGGATCTGTTCGACCACGAAGTCCGGATACACGTCCCGCTTGCGGATCTCGGCTTCCAGATCCTTGCTGGTTCCAATCATGGAGCCAATGTTGGCATTGGGCGGACGGCCGTGGTCACGAGTCGAGGAACCGTAATACGGCCAATACCCTTCGGTGATCGTGCTGGCTGCCCGGTGGCATGCCCAGCTTGGTGAAGATGCCACTCACGTGCTTCTCGACCGCACCGTGGCTGAGTACCAGCTGCTCGGCGATGCCGGTGTTCGAGCGGCCTTCCGCCATCAGCGCGAGCACCTCCCGCTCGCGGTTCGACAGCTCGGCGAGCGGGTCCCTGCGCCGGCTCCTGACCAGCAGCTGCCCGACCACCTCCGCGTCGAGCGCCGTGCCGCCGTCGATGACCCGGCGCAGCGCGGCGAGGAACTCGTCCACGTCGGCGACCCGGTCCTTCAGCAGGTAGCCGACCCCGCGCGACTCCCCCGCGATCAGGTCCACCGCATAACGTTCCTCGACGTACTGCGACAGCACGAGTACGGCGACGTCCGGATGGTTCTTCCTGATCACCAGTGCCGCCCGCAGCCCCTCGTCGGTGTGCGTAGGCGGCATCCGCACGTCCGCCACCACGGCATGCGGTGGCTCGGCCTCGACCGCGCGCAACAGCTCGTCGGCGTCCGCCACCGCCGTCACGTCGTAGCCGGCGGTTTCCAGCAGCCGCACCAGGCCCTCGCGCAGCAGCACGGAGTCTTCGGCTAGTACGACGCGCATGGCAGCTCCGCGATGATCGTGGTGGGACCGCCGTACGGACTGTGCACCTCGAAGACACCGTCCAACGCCGCCACCCTCCGCTCCAGACCGGCCAGGCCGGTTCCCGCTGCCATCGTCGCGCCACCGCGCCCGTCGTCCTCGATCGACACGCGCAGCCGGTCGTCGATCCTGACGACGGCGATTTTCGCCTGCGTGGCACCAGAATGCCGCGACACGTTCGTCAGCGCCTCGGCGACCACGAAGTAGGCAGCCGCCTCGACGGTCAGGTCCGCCCGTTCCGCCACGTCGACGTCGACCGCTACGGGCACCGCACAACGCGCGGCGAGCGCAGACAGTGCCGCGTCCAGGCCGCGGTCGGTCAGCACTGCAGGGTGGATGCCGCGCACCAGCTCGCGCAGGTCCGCCAACGCGGCCTTGGACTCCTCGTGCGCCTTGACGATCAGCACACGCACCTCGTCGGGGTCGTCGGCGTAACGCGCCCGCGCTACGCCGAGGTCCATCGCCAACGCGACCAACCGCTGCTGCGCGCCGTCGTGCAGGTCGCGCTCGATCCTGCGCCGCTCCGCGTCCGCCGCGGCGACCACCCCGGCGCGGCTGGTCCGTAGGGTGCTGACCTCTTCGGTGAGCCGCTCCTTCTCGCTCGGGCCGAGCAGGCTGCGTACGACGACGGCGTCGACGATGATGGCCGCACGCGCGAGCCAGGGCGCGGTGACGAGCAGGGCGACGCCGCCGGCGAGCATCAGCGACGTCTGCGCGACGGCCCAGCTGCCGGAGTCGAACAGCACGAAGGGCGCACCGGTGAGCAGGGTGATGCCGAAGCCCCAGCTACCGCCCACCAGGCCGGCCTGCACGGCGCTCACCGGCAGGCGTGCGAGGCAGTACCCGATCTCGCGCCACCTGTCCCGCGACCGCAGCAGCGTGGACAGCGAACGCACGACACCCGTCCTGCCCTCGAGCGGGCTCGGCGGTACGTCCACGCCGGCGAAACCGCGCAACCGCGCCCGGTCCAGGTTCGCGAACGCGCGCGCCAACCCCATGCTCAGCCACAGCAACGGCGTACCGAGGAAGAGGAACGGCGTCGTGACCAACGCCAGCGCGGTGAACGGCGGGACGAGCGCGAAGTACAGCACGCCGAGGATGAGCCCGAGGAGCACGTGGATCGTGTACTTCCACGGCGTCCACGTCAACGGTGCGCGCAACCACGGCGGCAGCCGGCCCGGCTCCGCCTGACCAGACCGCGCGCCGTCCTCGACAGGCGGCTCGGATGCCGTCATTTCCTGGTCTTCTCCTCGACGTGTCCACGTCACCTCGTGCTTCACCTTAGGCGGCCAGCATGGAGGCGGACATCAGGTAAGCCACCTACGGGAGGTGGGGTAAACCCCACCAACCTTCCGGGCGCCCGCGCCATGGCTGCGCCCGCCGTTCGCGACCAGGCTGGAGAACACGAATTCACGTTCGCGAAAGGGCTCATCGATGACAGTGCTTGCCATGGTCCTGGCGCTCGCGGGTGCCGCGTGTTACGCCGTCGGTGCCGCTCTCCAGCATCAGCAAGCGGCGGCCATTACGCCACAGGGCCTGCATCCCCGGCTGCTGCTGCAGCTCGTCCACCGGCCCAGGTGGCTCGCCGGTGTGGTGGCCAACGCAGCGGGCGCCGGACTCCACGTGCTGGCACTTGCTTTCGCGCCGCTGGCGCTCGTGCAGCCGATCGGTGTGATGACCGTCGTCTTCGCGGTGCCTGCCGCCGCACTGCTGCGCCGCCGCCGGCCGCTCGCCGGCGAGGTCGTCAGCGCGGTGGTGGTATCCGCCGGCCTGGCACTGCTGATGACCACGTTGCGCGCCACGGCGGCGGTGCCCGAGCTCAGCTTCACCGATGTCGTGCCGCTCGCCGGTGTCGTCGTTGGCGTGCTCGGCCTGGCCGCGCTCGTCGTACGGCGGGTGTCCGGGCCGGTACGCACGCTCGTGCTCGCAGCCGGTACGGGGATCGCGTTCGGCGTGACGTCGGCGTTGCTGCGGCCGCTGATGCACGCCGTCGGCGGTGCCGGTGTGCTCGCCCTGTTCAGCTGGATCACACTCGCCGCCCTCGCCGTCGCGGGGATCGGGCTGCTGCTGCAGCAGTCGGCGTTCCAGACCGGCAGGCTCGGCCTCGCCATCGCGGTCATCACCGTCACCGACCCGCTCGCTGCGATCGGCATCGGCAGCCTGTTCCTCGGCCAGCCCGCCCGGGTGGACGACGTGCTCGTCGCCGCTGTCGCCGTCCCACTCATCGTTACGGGGGTCGTCTTGCTCTGCCGTCGGTTTCGCCGCCCCTACACCGGTCACCTCGTACCTGCCGTCACCGCCCGGCCGGCGCCGACGGCCGGGCTCCGCGTCCTCATCGGCGCGGACACGTACCCACCGCAGGTGAACGGCGCCGCGTTCTTCACCTACCGGCTGGCGCACGGCCTCGCCGCCCGCGGACACGACGTGCACGTCTGCTGTCCGGCCGAGGACGGCGACGCCGTCGTGGAGTACGAGGACGGCATCACCGTGCACCGGGTGCGGTCCGTACGCACGCCGTTCCACCACACGTTCCGGGTCGCCAACCCGGCGACCGTGCGCCGCGACGTGGCCGAGGTCTGCACCGAGGTGCAGCCGGACGTCAGCCACGTACAGAACCACTTCCTGATCGGCCGCGCGCTGTGCCGCCTGGCCGGTCGCACGAACCTGCCGCTGGTCGCCACCAACCACTTCATGCCGGAGAACCTGCTGCCCTACCTGCCGCTGCCCGAGCCGGTCGCCAGGCTCATCACGAAGCTGGCGTGGCACGACCTGGCGAGCGTGTTCGCTCCGGCGAGCGCCCTCACCACACCGACGCCGACGGCCGCGCGACTGGTGACGGCGTCCGGCATCGGGAAGCACGTGGAACCGGTGTCGTGCGGCATCGACCTCGACCGGTTCAAGGCGCAGCCGGACGGCACGCACAACGGCGAAAGGAAGCGCATCCTGTTCGTCGGCAGGCTCGACGCGGAGAAGCACATCGACGACCTCGTCGACGCCCTGCCGGCGGTGCGGGAACACGTCGACGCGGAGCTGGTCGTCGCCGGCATCGGCAACCTGCGCGACGACCTGGAGGCGCGGGCGAGCGACCGCGGGGTCGCGGAGTACGTCCGGTTCCTCGGTTACGTCCCCGACGAGGACCTGCCCGGGCTCTACTCGTCCGCCGACGTGTTCTGCATGCCGGGGACGGCCGAGCTGCAGAGCCTGGTCACGCTGGAGGCGATGGCCACCGGGCGGCCGGTGGTCGCCGCCGACGCCATGGCACTGCCGCACCTCTGCCAGCACGGCAGGAACGGCTTCCTGCACCGGCCGCGCAACCACGCCGAGCTCGGCGAGCACGTCCGCACGATCCTCACCGACGACACGCTGCGGGCCCGGATGGGGCGGGAGAGCCTGGTCATCGCCATGGGCCACGACCAGACCGCCTCGCTGCAGCGGTTCGAGCAGATCTACGGCGAGGTCACCGGCTTCCGGCTGCCCGCCCGTCGCGGCGCATCCGAACCCGTCGCCGCCTGACGAGAAGCGGGTCAGAGGCGAACTCCACCGGACACCGTCCGGTGGGGTTCGTCACGTCCCGGTCCGCTGTGCAGGGAATACTCGTCCCGATCCGGCTACCCGCGCGGAGTGTCCGCGAACAATCACCCGGTCCCCTTGTACGGTTTGGCACACAGGGACGACCGCGACGCCCGAGACGGAGTGGGACATGAGCAGGTTTGTCGTCGTCGGCGATCTCATGACTGACGTGGTCGCCAGGGTCATGGGACCTGTCACGCTCGGCATGGACACCCCGGCCTGGGTGGACAGCTACGGCGGTGGATCAGGCGCGAACGTCGCCGCCTGGCTGGGCATCCAGGGCGAACACGTCGTCTACGTGGCCAGGCGCGGCCCGGACGTCGTCGGCCGCACCAGGGAGATGGAGCTGCTCGGTTACGGCATCGACCCCCGGGTGGTGATGGACCAGGCACGGCCGACCGGCACCTGCGTCGTCATCGTCGGCGAGCGCGGCGACCGCAGCCAGTTCCCCGACCCGGGCGCGAACGCCGCACTGCGGCCGGAGGACATCCCGCCCGACGTGTTCGACCAGGACACCCACCTGCACCTGTCCGGCTTCCCGCTGGCCCACGAGGGCGGCCGCGACGGCGCCATGACCGCCATGAGCTACGCCATCGAGCGCGGCTCGACCGTCTCGCTCGACACCCCTTCGGTGCCGCTGCTCGAACGGCTCGGCGGCGACACGTTCCTCGGCCTGGCCCGCGGCGGCACGCTGCTGGTCGCGAACAAGGCGGAGGCGAGCTTCCTCTCCGGCGAGTACGACACGTACGCCGCCGCCCGAGCGCTGACCAAGCACTTCCCGCACGTCGTGGTCACCGAGGGCAGCTCGGGCGCCGTGTGGACGGCGAACGGCGAGAACCCGGTGCACTGCCCGGCCCACCAGGTCGAGGTCGTCGACCCGACCGGCGCCGGCGACGCGTTCTGCGCCGGCTTCCTGCCGCACTGGCGCGCCGGCTCACCACCGACCGACGCCCTCGCCGCGGGCGCGGCGCTCGCCGCCCGCGTCCTCGTCCAGACCGGCGCCCGCCCCACCGACTGACCTGCCGCGGCGGGGTCACGCTCGCTCAGCCGAACCTGATGTGCTCGAGCCCTGTCCACGCGCGGCGCAATGACCACCCCGTGGTCGGCGAGAACCGCAGTGGTCAGCGCCAGGCGACGCGCATTGCGGTGGTCACGGCGAACGGGTCGGCGCCTGACTGGGCCTGGAGGACGCCGGCGCCCTCCGGGCTGCCGGTGTAGAGCGGCTCGCCGTCGCTGACCCAGCGGCGCCACGCCTGCGCGTACGCCTTCGCGCGGCCCGCGTTCACGCCGAGCTCCTCGGGCACCGCGTGCCAGACGACGGCCTTCGGCCGCAGCTTGCCGGCCAGCAGGCGGGTCCCGTCGAGCAGCTGGGTGAGGTCTCCGGTCGGCGGGTCGAGCAGGTAGCGCGGCACCACGTACCGCGGCGTGGCGATGGGGCTGATCGCGTCGTCGAGCGCGCGGGCGAACCGCGCGGAGACATCCTCCGCCACGCCTTCGAGGGCGAACTGGTAGCTGCCGTCCGGCTCGACGTTCCACCGCACGCC
The DNA here is from genome assembly GCA_009379825.1 of Streptosporangiales bacterium. Lineage (NCBI taxonomy): Bacteria > Bacillati > Actinomycetota > Actinomycetes > Streptosporangiales > Streptosporangiales bacterium. Next base: position 80,328 of record WHTA01000002.1, on the reverse strand, counting down.
GTCGGCGCCGACCGGGGACAGCTCGGCGTCACGCAGGCCGTCGGCGACCGCGTAGGCGATGCGCAGCGTGTCCACCGGCTCCGCGGCCGCCAGCACCAGCCGGCCGGCCCGCCAGACCTGCACCACACCCATGACGAGTGCCGCGATCATGCCGAGCACGAAGACGATCGCCGCGATGAACAACCGCAGCCGCAGGACGGTGAACGCGAGCAGCAGCGAGGTGCCGGCGAGCACCACCGGCCGCCTGCCGCGCGACGGGACCGAGCCGCGGTTGACCCGCACACCGTCCGCGGCCGGCACGGCGACCGGCGCCGCCGTGCTCGCCCCGCCGGCGACGAGGGTCTCCGCCCGCCTGGTCGCCGTCGGCCGGACGTCGGTACGTACGCGCAGCGTGTGCACGAACCGGTCCAGGTACGGCTGTCCCACCTGCCAGCGCTCGCCCAGCAGCTCCCGGCCACCGGCCCGCTGCAGCATCGCCGCGTTGACGCCGGCGAACTCGGCGACAGGCGGCGGCGCGTACGGCGACAGCGCCGCGTCCACGTGGGCCACGCCGCCGACCACCTCGCCGTGGTCGTCGAGCGCGTAGTAGCCCTCGTGCTTGCGGACGAACCTGCCCCAGTCGGTGGCGCCCTTCGGGTGCTGCTCGGTGACGCACACGACCGTCCAGGTCAACGCCACCTTGTCCGGCCAGCGCGGGTCGATCCGCAGGGCGCGGCCACGGGTTTGCACGACGGCCGTCGGCGTAGTCGCCGTGGTCAGGTCGACCACGCCGGTCACGCCCTTGGCGTCCCAGCCCTCGCCGAGCAGGGCCCTCGTGCCGACCAGGACGCGGCAGCCGCCGGCTTCGAAGAAGTCCGTGACCAGGCGCACCCAATGCCGGCTGCGCCAGTCGCCGGTGATCTCGACCACGCCGGTCACCTCCGGCGACACCGGGTCGAGCCGCACCTCGGGCGCATGCTCGGTGACGTACGCGACGAGCGCCCTTGCGGTGTCCGCGGCGGCGGCCACCACCCGGCCGGTCACCAGCACCGGGTCGAGTGCCGCGGTCTCGGCACCGACGAGCGTCTCGAGCACCAGCCGCGCCGACCCCGCGTCCTCGGCGAGCACCCCGGACAGCCGCGCCGGCAGTGTCGCCGTGGCCCGTTCGTGGTCGCACAGCACGAGCAGCCGCATCCGGTCGCCGATGTTCGCGCTCTCCGCCCGGACGATCTCCACCACCGCGTCGGTCTTCGCCGCGCTACGTGCGAGCACCCGGTCGACCGGTGACCTGCCGGCCCTGATCCCGGCACGGGTCAGCCGGTAGCCGATGCTCGGCAGCGCGTCCCTGATCCGTTCGGCCGCCTCGAGATCGCCGGCAGAGTCGGTCTTCGTCAGGCAGTTGCGCACCCAGTCGTCGACCAGCAGCACCCAGTCGTCCGCGGTCGGCCGGGCGCGGTGCTCCTCGCGCAACCGTGCACCGGTAGGCAGGCCGAGCAGCCCGCCGTTGTGGAATCGCAGTACGGCGCGTGCGACGTCCGGCGCCTCCTGCTCGATCTTGTACCAGGGCACGACCTCGGTGCCGTCGGCCGACCGGCGCACGAACCGCTGGTCCAGCCAATGCAGGAACGGCACGGACCCGAACGACGGGTCGGTCAGGTCGGTGACCATCTCGAGGAAGCGCTCGGTCTCCCCCGCCAGCCAGTCGGTCTCGTCCGACGTCGGCGTGGTGAGCCACACCAGCTCACCGAAAGGGGCGAGGGTGCCCTCCCGCACCGCGGCCGGAATGGTCGCCGCGTACGCCGTCTCGCCGAACAGCTCGGCCACCAGGTCGCGCTGCTCGACGCTCAGCGAGTCCGGCGGGGTCGCGGTCAGCCCGAGCACCCTGGCCTGCGGGATCTCGGCCAGCAGCTCGACGAGCAGCCGCCCCCAGACCTCGAGCAGGTGGTGGCACTCGTCGAGCACGACGGTGAGCTCCGGTTGCGCGTGCATCGCCGCCACCAGCGCCTGGCCGTTGGGGTGCAGCCGGTCGAGCAGCGACGCCGACTGCGCTGCGGGGTCGGTCTGCTGCCCGTCCTCGTCGACCTCGTCGTCGGGCGAGAACGTCGCCAGCGCCTGGTAGGTCAGCGCGGTCAGCGGCGCGTCGAGCGCCCGGTCGGTGCCGACGGGCACGACGGCGGGCGTGAACTGCGCCCACTCGCGCACCCACTGCGTCTGGATCGCCGTGTTCGGGCCGAAGACCACCGTCGGCTGGCCGGCCCTGCGGGCGAACTCCAGCCCGACCAGCGTCTTCCCTGCACCGGGCGGCAACACCACCCAGGCGCGCCTGCGGTCACCGCGTACCACCTGGTCGAGGGCGTCGAGCGCCTCCCGCTGGTGCCGCCGCAACGGGACGGACAACTGCGTCGTCTCGAACGCCGCCCCGACGTCGTCGAGCGACGCTGCGTCACCGGCCAACGCCGTACCCGTTCGCCCCTCCACTGCGGCGCCGCATCAGCCAGGCGGCGAGCACGCCGCCGACGAACCCGAACAGGTGGGCCTGCCAGGAGATGTACGGCGTGCTGGGGATGATCCCGGTCAGCATCCCGCCGTACAGCAACAGCACCGCGATGCTGATCATGATGGAGCCGATGCTGCGTACGAAGATGCCGCGGACCAGGAGGAACCCGAGCAACCCGAAGATGACGCCGCTCGCGCCCACCACGACGGTGCCCGGGCTGGTCAGCATCCAGGCCCCGAACCCGCTGGTCAGCGCCGTGAGCACGATGACGGCCACGAACCGCGCCGCGCTCACCGCGAGGTACGCGACGAACGCCAACACCGCGTACGACATGCTGTTCGCGATCAGGTGCTCGAAGCCGGCGTGCAGGAACGGCGCGAACAGCAGCCCCTGCAGGCCGCCGACGTCGAGCGGGTGGATGCCGTAGCCGTCCAGCCGCCCCCCGAGCACGGTGTCGACGATTTCGATCGCCCACAGCACGGCCAGCGAGCCGCCGACCACGAGCAGTCCGCCCACGGCACGGTCCGTCCAGTGCCGGGTCCGACCTGTGGTGTCTTGGCCCATCGACCCATTGTCCATCCCGAGCCTGGTAACTGGGTAACGATCCGCGATACGTCGTCACGCAGCGAAAGCGGGGGCTCGTCGGCGGGTCCAGTTGGGGCGAGCCGGCCGCCCCCGGGAGAATCGGGGCATGCCACGGCGCACGAAGACACCACCACCAGAGGAGTTCGAGGAGCGGATCGTCGACATCGACGTCTCCTCGGAGATGCGGGAGAGCTTCCTCGAGTACGCGTACTCGGTCATCTACTCGCGTGCACTGCCCGACGCCCGCGACGGGCTGAAGCCCGTGCAACGCCGCATCCTCTACCAGATGCGGGAGATGGGCCTACGTCCCGAGCGCGCGCACGTGAAGTGCGGGCGCGTCGTCGGCGACGTGATGGGCAAGCTGCACCCGCACGGCGACACCGCGATCTACGACACGCTCGTGCGGATGGCGCAGTCGTTCACCATGCGGCTGCCGATGGTCGACGGGCACGGCAACTTCGGCTCCCTCGACGACGGGCCCGCGGCGTACAGGTACACCGAGTGCCGGCCGGCGGAACCGGCCGGCGCCATGACGGACAGCCTGGACGAGGACGTCGTCGACTTCCGGCCGAACTACGACGGCCAGCTCACCGAGCCCGAGGTGCTGCCGGCCGCGATCCCGAACCTGTTGGTCAACGGTGCCGCCGGCATCGCCGTGGGCATGGCGACGAACATGCCGCCGCACAACCTCGGTGAGGTCGTCGCGGCCTGCCAGCACCTGATCGAGAACCCGGACGCCGACCTGGACGAGCTGATGCGCTACGTGCCGGGCCCTGACCTGCCGGCCGGCGGGAAGATCATCGGTCTGGACGGGATCAGGGACGCGTACGAGAGCGGGCGCGGCTCGTTCAAGATGCGTGCGACGGCGCGGGTGGAGAACGTCACCGCACGGCGAAAGGGCATCGTCGTCACCGAGCTGCCGCTGTCCGTCGGGCCGGAGAAGGTGAAGGAGCGCATCGGCGACCTGGTGCGGTCGAAGCGCCTCGCCGGCATCCACGACGTGCAGGACTACACCGACAGGCACCAGGGGCTGCGGCTGGTGATCGAGCTGAAGGGCGGCTTCAACCCCGACGCCGTGCTCGACCAGCTGTACCGGCTGACGCAGCTCGAGGAGTCCTACGGCATCAACAACGTCGCACTCGTCGACGGCCAGCCGCGCACGCTCGGGCTGCGCGAGATGCTGCAGGTGTACGTCGAGCACCGGTTCGACGTCGTACGCAGGCGTACCGCGTTCCGCAGGAAGAAGCGCGAGGAGCGGCTGCACCTGGTCGACGGCCTGCTGGTCGCACTGCTCGACATCGACGAGGTCATCCAGGTGATCAGGGAGAGCGAGAACTCCGCACACGCCAAGGAACGGCTGATGCAGATCTTCGACCTCTCCGAGATCCAGGCGCAGTACATCCTGGACACCCCGCTGCGGCGGCTGACCAAGTTCGACCGGCTGGAGCTGGAGCAGGAAGGCGAGGAGCTGCGCCAGCAGATCGCCGAGCTCACCGCCATCCTGGACTCCGACGACGAGCTGCGCCGGGTGGTCTCAGAAGAGCTCACGGAGATCGCGAAGCAGTTCGCCACGCCGCGCCGTACGGTGCTCCTGGAGTCCGCCGGCCAGCCGGCGACCGCCGCGCCGCTCGAGGTCACGGACGACCCGTGCCTGGTGCTGCTCTCGTCGACCGGGCTGCTCGCGCGCACCACCGGTGTCGACGAGATCGGCCGCGACGGCGCACGCGCCAAGCACGACGTGCTCGTCTCGTCCGTACGTGCCACCGCGCGCGGTGAGGTCGGAGCGGTCACCAGCACCGGCCGGCTGCTGAAGCTGCCGATGCTCGACCTGCCCGCGCTGCCACCGGCAGCCGGCAGCCCGAGCTTGTCCGGCGGCGCGCCACTGCGCGAGTTCGTCTCGCTCGAGCGCGGCGAGCGGGTCGTCGGGCTGACCTCCCTCGTGGCCGGCGGCGCCGGCCTGGCCATCGGCACGGCGGCCGGCGTCGTCAAACGGGTGACGGCCGACTACCCGGGCTACAGGGACGGCTTCGACGTCATCTCGCTGCGCGAGGATGACGAGGTCGTCGGCGTCGCCGACCTGGAGAGCGACGACGAGGAGCTGTGCTTCGTGACAACGAACGCCCAGCTGCTGCACTTCGCCGCGTCGAACGTCCGTCCGCAGGGCCGCAGCGCCGGCGGCATGACCGGCGTCAAGCTCACCACCGACGCGAAGGTGGTGTGGTTCGGCGCTGTCACGCCGAACCCGGACACGGTCGTCGTCACCGTCGCGGGCGCGTCCGACACGTTGCCGAGCACCATCCCTGGCGCGGCGAAGGTCACCCCGTTCACCGAGTACCCGGCCAAGGGCCGCGCCACCGGCGGCGTGCGCTGCCACCGCTTCCTGAAGGGCGAGGACACCCTCGTGCTCGCCTGGGTCGGCACCGCCCCACCACGGGCCGCCGCAGCCTCAGGCGTAGCGATCGACCTCCCCACAGAACACGGCCGCCGCGACGGCTCCGGCACGCCGCTGAAGAAGCCGATCGCCGCCATCGGCTAGGGCTGGTAGCCGGCCCGGCCGGCGCGCTCACCTGGTGGTTGTTGCACAGCCGTTGCCTGCTCGGCCTTGACAGGCTGCGGCGGGGCGGCCAGAGTCCACCCTGATGACAACGTTGTCGACGAGTAGGTCACGCGCCCGGCCGACGATGGCCGACGTGGCGCGGCGTGCTGGTGTGTCGCTGAAGACCGTGTCGCGGGTCGTCAACGACGAGCCCGGCGTGCACACCGGCACCGTGGACCGGGTGCGCAAGGCGATCGAGGAGCTGAACTACCGGCGCAACGACGGCGCCAGCCTGCTGCGCCGCGGCGCCGCCACCGCGAGCATCGGCCTGGTGGTGGAGGACCTCGCCGACCCGTTCTACTCCGCGGTCGCCGCCGGGGTGGAACAGACCGCGCGGCTGCGGGGGCACCTGTTGCTCACCGGCTCCGGCGAGTCCGACCCGCGGCGCGCGCACGACCTGGCGCTCGCCTTCTGCGCCCGCCAGGTCGACGGGCTGATCATCGTGCCCGCGGCCGACGACCACAGCTGGCTGCAGCCCGAGGTCGACCGCGGCACGCCCGTGGTCTTCGTGGACCGGCCTGGCACCGGCTGCCCCGCGGACGTCGTGGTCGTCGACAACGACGGCGGCATCAAGGCCGCCGTGTCGCACCTGGCCAACCAAGGGCACCGCAGGATCGCGTTCCTCGGCGACGACCCGGCGTTCTGGACGGCCCAACGGCGCCGTGCCGCGTTCAAGCGCAGCATGGCGGCACGCCGGCTCTCGGTACGCGACATGGTCGCGATGGGTCCGCACGAACCGTTCGCGCTCGCCGACCGGGTCCGCACCTGGCTGGAGCTCGCCGACCCGGTGACGGCCGTCGTCGCGGGCAACAACAGGATCAGCGCGACGCTGCTACGGGTACTCGCCGCCATGGACCGTCGCGACCTCGCCGTCGTCGGTTTCGACGACTTCGAGCTCGCCGACCTGCTCGACCCGCCGGTCACGGTGGTCGCGCAGGATCCCACGAAGATCGGCCAGCAGGCGGCGAGCGTGCTGTTCGCACGTCTCGACGGCGACAGCGGCCCACCCAGGCACGTTGTGCTGCCCACCCGGCTCGTACCCCGCGGTTCCGGAGAGGTACCGCCTTGGCATCCGCGGGAGAACCCGTAGAGAGATCCCACCACCTTGGAGGACGACGATGGCGACGTCTGGCAGGTCACGGCTGCTCGCCGCGTTCGCCGCACTCGCGCTGTTCGGCGCGAGCGCTTGCGGCGCAACGCAGAGCGGCGAGGAGGAGGCCAACGAAGGAAAGACCAGGGAAGGCAAGAAGTCCGGTCGCATCGCGTTGCTGTTGCCGGAGAACAAGACCGCGCGTTACGAGGCGGCGGACCGGCCGTTCTTCGAGCAGCGGATGAAGGAGCTCTGCCCGGACTGCAAGATCGACTACAAGAACGCCACGCAGAGCGCCGATCTCCAGCAGCAGCAAGCCGATGCGGCGCTCACCAACGGTGCCGACGTCCTCGTCCTCGACCCGGTCGACAGTGAGGCGGCGGCCAAGATCGTGGACAAGGCCAAGGGCCAGAACGTGCCCGTGCTCTCGTACGAGCGGCTGATCCTCGGCTCGGAGCCCGACTGGTACATCTCGTTCGACAACGTGAAGGTCGGCGAGGAGCAGGCGAAGTCACTGGTGGCCAGGCTGGACGAGCTCGGCACCAGGAAGAAGGGCCAGATCGTGATGATCAACGGCTCCCCCACGGACAACAACGCGAAGCTCTTCAAGCAGGGCGCGCACTCCGTACTCGACGGCAAGGTGAAGATCGGCAAGGAGTACGACACCCCGGAGTGGAGCCCGGACAACGCGCAGAAGCAGATGGACCAGGCGATCACCGCGCTCGGCAAGGACAAGATCGTCGGCGTCTACGCGGCCAACGACGGCACGGCAGGCGGTGCCATCGCCGCCATGCGCAAGGCGGACATGGACCTCGAGCAGGTCCCAGTCACCGGCCAGGACGCCGAGGTCGCCGGGCTGCAGCGGGTCGTGGCCGGCGAGCAGTACATGACGATCTACAAGCCGATCAAGGACGAGGCCGCCAAGGCGGCGGAGATCGCGTACGACCTGCTGCAGGGCAAGACCCCGAAGAAGGAAGCCGACACCGACAACGGTGAGGCGAAGATCCCTTCCACCTTCCTCCCGGTGCAGGCGGTCACCGCCGACGACCTGGAAGACACGGTGCTGAAGGACGAGTGGGTCACCTACGAGCAGCTCTGCGCCGGCAAGTACGAGGCGGCGTGCAAGAAGCACGGGATCGAAGCCCGAGACTGACCGGTTCGCCGTCGATCCCGTGCCGGCGCGGGGTCGACGGCGCATCCACCACCGTGGAGGATTTCGATGAGTGACCCAGTCCTGCGGGTAAGCGGTGCAGAGAAACACTTCGGCGCGGTCCAGGCCCTGCGCGACGTCGACCTCGACGTGCACGGCGGCGAGGTCGTCGCGCTGGTCGGCGACAACGGTGCCGGCAAGTCCACGCTGATCAAGGGTCTCGCCGGGGTGCAGCCGTTCGACGCGGGCAGCATAGAGATCGGCGGTCATCCCGCGCGGATCACCACCCCGCAGCAGGCGACCGGCCTCGGCATCGCCACCGTGTACCAGGACCTCGCGCTGTGCGACAACCTCGACGTCGTCGCGAACCTGTTCCTCGGCAACGAGCCGCTACGGCTGCGCCGGCTCGACGAGGTCGCCATGGAGAAGCAGGCGCACGGCCTGCTCGCCCAGCTCTCCGTCAGCATCCCTTCCGTACGTACCCGGGTGGCGTCACTGTCCGGCGGCCAGCGGCAGTCGGTCGCCATCGCCAGGTCGCTGATCGGCGAGCCGCGGGTCGTGCTGTTGGACGAGCCCACCGCTGCCCTCGGCGTCGCACAGACCGCACAGGTGCTGCAGCTGGTCACCCGGCTGCGCGAGCGCGGCCTCGCCGTACTCCTGATCAGCCACAACCTGGCCGACGTGTTCGCCGTGGCCGACCGGATCGAGGTGCTCAGGCTGGGCGGCAACGGCGGCTCGTTCCGCGCTGCCGACGCACGCAACGCGGACGTGGTGGCGGCGATCACCGGGGCCACCAAGGAACGCCTGGACGCCGCGCTCGCGGAGGCCACTGCGGAACACTCGGCGGACGCCTCGACGGCGGGAGGAGAACGCTCATGAGCACGATCGAACGGGACCCTCGCCTGGTCGAGCCGGAGAGCTCGCTGAGCGGGTACGTCACCGCGGCCGGTCGGCGGCTGAGCGCAGGCAACCTCGGTTCGCTGCCGGTGATCATCGGGCTGGTCGTCACCTGGATCGTCTTCACCATCCTCAACGAGCGCTTCCTCACGGCCGTCAACATCACCAACCTGATGCTGCAGATCGCGGCGATCGGCACGATGGCCGTCGGCGTCACGTTCGTGCTGCTGCTCGGTGAGATCGACCTGTCGGTCGGGTCGGTGAGCGGTGTCACGGCGGCCGTCCTCGCGGTCTCCATCACCCGTTACGGCATGGGCGACCTCGCCTCGGTGGTGGCGGCGGTGCTGACCGGCGTGCTGATCGGGCTGATCCACGGTGTGCTGTTCACGAAGCTGCGGATGCCGGCGTTCGTCGTCACGCTCGCCGGGCTACTCGGCTGGCAGGGCCTGCAGCTGTACGTGCTCGGCCAGGGTGGTTCGATCAACCTGCCGGACGGCCCCGTCAACGCGCTCACCGAGCAGTTCTTCGTGCCCGCCTACGGCTGGGCGTTCGCGGCCGTCTGCGTGGCCGGTTTCGCCGCGGTGCAGTTCACGCGCAGGTACGCGCGCACCCGCGCCGACCTGCCGGCCGGCAGCGTGGCGCTGCTGGCCGTACAGGTCGTCGGGCTCGCCGTGGTGCTGGGCCTGGTGGTCATCGTGCTCAACGCCGACCGCGGCGTGCCGATGGTCATGCTGGTCTACCTGGTGATCATCGTGGCATGCGCGTTCGTGCTCCGCCGGACGGCGTTCGGCAGGCACCTGTTCGCCGTCGGCGGAAACATCGAGGCCGCACGGCGTGCCGGCATCAGGGTGGACGCGGTTCGGATCGCGGCGTTCACCATCTCGTCCGGGCTGGCCGCGGTCGGCGGCATCCTCGCCGCAAGCAGGCTCACGGCGGTGACGCAGAGCAGCGGCAGTGGTGAGGTGCTGCTCTACGCGATCGCGGCGGCGGTCATCGGCGGCACCAGCCTGTTCGGCGGGCGCGGCAGCGTGTGGGCCGCGCTGCTCGGCATGCTCGTCATCGGGTCCATCGGCAACGGCCTCGACCTGCTCAGCGTGAGCGCGCCGGTCAAGTTCATGGTCACCGGGCTGGTGTTGGTGATCGCCGTGCTGCTCGACTCGCTGTCGCGGCGGGCAGAACCCCGCCGCAGCCGCTGACGCCGGCTACTGCCACTTCGCGACGGAGTGCGGCGGCTCGTACTCGACGATGCGGTCGACCAGCTTGCCCGGGTCGGGGTCGAGCAGCAGCATCGCGCTGTGCTCGGCCCGCAGGAAGCCCTCGTCGACCATGTGCTCGACCATCCGGCTCATCGGCTCGGAGCCCGACGACGTCGAGCAGGCCGATCGGCTTCTCGTGCAGCCCCAGCTGCGCCCACGTCCACACCTCGAACAGCTCCTCCAGCGTGCCGGCGCCGCCTGGCAGGGCGATGAACGCGTCGGCGTGGCCGGCCATCCGCGCCTTCCGCTCGTGCATGTCCGCGACCACGTGCAGGTCGCTGACCCCGTTGTGCGCGATCTCGCGGTCCACCAGCTGCTGCGGGATGACGCCGACGACGTCACCGCCGGCGGCCAGCGTCGCATCGGCGAGCACGCCCATGGTGCCGACGCGCGCGCCGCCGTACACCAGGCCGATGCCGCGCTCGGCCAGCAACCGCCCCAACGTCTTGGCCTGTTCCACGTAGACCGGGCTACGTCCCGGCGAGGAACCACAGAACACACAGATTCGCACCAGTGAACCCTAGCCCGGTGCGGCGGCCACCGTTACGAGACCCGCACCAGCAGCCGCCACCGGTACCGCAGGCGCGCGGCCAGCCGCAGCCGGGTGAGCGCGCGGGTCAGCGGCGCGGCGACGGCGCGCACGATAGCCGCACCGCCGATGGCGATCGCGCAGCTGGGCAGCACGTCGAGCGGCCCGGCGAACGCGGCGACGAGCAGGACGAACGTGCCACCGCACCACATGCCGGTGAGCATGCTCTCGATCAGCTGCACTGACGCGGCCGTCCCCGTCGCCCGCTGGGTGAACGCGGCGTGGATCAGCGGCACGGTCGGGAACGCGACGAGCGCGCCGGCCACCTCGGGCCCGAACGCGCCCGACGCCTTCGTCGCGACCACGACGCACGCGGTCGCCACCGCCGTGCGGAAGAACGCGTCGCGCTTCCACCGCTGGTGTCCGGTACGCGACGTGCTGCGGATCTGCGGCCAGCAGGCCAGCGTGCCGGCGAGGAACGCCCCGAGCAGCAGCACCGCGCACCACCACGGCAGGTGCCAGGCGACCAGCCCGCCGCCCGCGCACACCGCGACCGCACCGGCCGCACAGCTCGCCGCGACCCAGCCGCGGTGCCGTGCCACGTACGCGTAGACCGCGCAGCACGCCACCGCCGTGACCTGCCCGATGACGATGCCGGCCGCCGTCGAGCGCGCCATCCAGGCCCCCTCACCGATGCCCACGAACAACAGGAACGGCAGCGACGTGAGTGGCAGACCTACCAACCAACCGGTTGCCTTCGGGCCGCAGCGGGCCTGTACGACGCTGGTGGTTCCGACGAGGAGGGCAGTGATCAGGGCACGGAAGACGAGGAGTTCCACGTACCATGAGCCTTCCAGCCCCTCGGCCGAACATGGCTCGGAATCCTCGAGAGATCTGCTGCCGATTCCGCGATAAGATCTGTAACGATGAGCACTAACCGAGGAAACCCCGACACCTCGCTGGACGACATCGACCGGGAGCTGCTCGCCCTGCTGCTGGCCGACGGCCGCGCCACGTACCAGGAGCTGGCGAAGCAGGTCAGGCTCTCCGCCAACACGACCGCAGAGCGGGTCCGCCGGCTGCGCCGGGCCGGCGTCATCGACGGGTACCACGCGGACCTCGACCTGGAGGCGCTCGGCCACTCGCTGGTCATGCTCACCGACATCAGGCTGCGCGAAGACGTGCTGAGCGAGGACTTCAAGGAGAGCCTCGCCAGGCTCCCCCAGGTCGTCGCCGCGGCCCACACCACCGGCGAGTACGACTACCAGCTGCGCATCGCGTGCCGCGACGCCAGGGAGTTCGAGCGGGTGGCGGACCAGCTGAAGCGCAACCACGGCGTCCGGGAGTCGCGCAGCCGGCTGCTGCTCAGCGAGCTACCGCTCGGCCCGGACCGGCTGCTGCACCACGCCTGAGGCGGGTCACATGTCGATGCGGGCGCGGTCGAGCTCATACGCGCCGGCGAGGATGAAGTCGCGGCGCGGCGCGACCTCGTTGCCCATCAGCAGCGAGAACACCTCGCCCGCCGCCGCGGCGTCCTCCATCTGCACCCGGCGCAGCATCCGGTGGCGCGGGTCCATGGTGGTCTCGGAGAGCTGGTCGGCGTCCATCTCGCCGAGGCCCTTGTAGCGCTGCACCGGCTCCTTCCACCGCCGGTTCTTCTTGCTCAGCTCGGCCAGCTTCCTGGTCAGCTCACCGTCGGAGTACGTGTAGACGTACTTGTCCTCACCCTTCTTCGGGTTGGTCAGCTCGACCCGGTGCAGCGGCGGCACGGCGGCGAACACCCGGCCGGCCTCGAGCAGCGGCGCCATGTACCTGTGGAACAGCGTGAGCAGCAGGTTCCTGATGTGCGAGCCGTCGACGTCGGCGTCGGTCATGATGATGACCCGCCCGTAGCGGGCCGCCTCCAGCTCGAAGCTCCTCCCGGAGCCGGCACCGAGCACCTGGATGATCGCCGCGCACTCGTTGTTCTTCAGCATGTCCGCGACACTGGACTTCTGCACGTTCAGGATCTTGCCGCGAATCGGCAGCAGCGCCTGGAACTCCGAGTTCCGCGCCAGCTTCGCGGTGCCGAGCGCCGAGTCACCCTCCACGATGAACAGCTCGGTGCGGTCCACGTCCGTGGACCGGCAGTCGACCAGCTTCGCCGGCAGCGCCGAGCTCTCCAGGGCGTTCTTACGCCGCTGGTTCTCCCGGTGCACGCGGGCGGCGATCCTGGTGCGCGACGCGGCCGCCACCTTGTCGAGCACGGCCTTGCCCTGCGCCTTCTGGCCGCGCTTCGGCGCGACGAAGAACTGCTTGAGCTCCTTGCCGACCACGTTCGACACGATCCGGGTGACCGCAGGCGTGCCGAGCACCTCCTTGGTCTGGCCCTCGAACTGCGGCTCGGGCAACCGTACGGTCACCACCGCCGTGATGCCCTCGAGCACGTCGTCCTTCTGCACGCCGTCCTCGGACGCCTTCAGCACCTTCGCCGCGCGCAGCTGGTCGTTCAGCGTCTTCGTCATGGCACGGTCGAAGCCCTGCACGTGTGTGCCGCCCTTCGGCGTGGCCACGATGTTCACGAACGACCGCACGCAGGTGTCGTAGCTGGTCCCCCACCGCAGCGCCACGTCGACGTCGACCTGCCGCTCGAGGTCCTGCGGGTTCATGTGGCCCTTGTCGTCGAGGACGGGCACGGTCTCGGTGAAATGCCCGCTGCCGGTCAGCCGCAGCGTGTCGCACACCCGCTCGTCGCGGGCCAGGTACTCGCAGTACTCCGCGATCCCGCCGTCGTGTCTGAACGACTCCTCGACCGGCTCGTCGCCGCGCTCGTCGCGCATGGTGAGGGTGAGGCCGGGCACCATGTACGAGGTCTGCCGCAGCCTGGTGAGCAGCTCGTCCATGTCGACCGCGGCGTCCTTCACGAACACCTGCCGGTCGAACCACCAGCGGACCCTGGTGCCGGTGACCTTGCGGGCCACCTTGCCGACCGTCCGCAGCCCGGACTTCGGCGCGAACGACGCGTCCGGACCTTCGCCGTCGAAGACGCCGGGCACTCCGCGGTGGAAGCTCATCGCGTGCGTCTTGCCGCCCCGGTCCACCTCGACGTCCAGGCGGACGGAGAGCGCGTTGACCACGGAAGCGCCGACGCCGTGCAGCCCGCCGGTCGCGGTGTACGAGCCGCCGCCGAACTTGCCGCCGGCGTGCAGCCGGGTGTACACGAGCTCGACGCCGGGCAGCTTGGTCCGCGGCTCCACGTCGACCGGGATGCCGCGGCCGTCGTCGCGCACCTCGATCGAGGAGTCCCCGTGCAGCAACACCTCGACGTGGCTGCACGCCCCGGCGAGCGCCTCGTCCACGGCGTTGTCGAGGATCTCCCAGAGGCAGTGCATGAGGCCGCGGCCATCGGTGGACCCGATGTACATGCCCGGCCGCTTGCGTACCGCCTCGAGACCCTCGAGTACCGACAGGTGACGGGCCGTGTAGCCGTGGCCACGCTCCGCAGGCAGCGCGCTCACGTTATTACCCTTCAACTCGATGGATCCAGCATCGGCAGAGTAGCGTCCCAAGTGCACGAGGCAGCGCTGCCTCGCCGTCCAAGGTGGGACACCGTGACGAGTTCCACTGCGGCAGCGGGAAGCACTGCCTCGTACTGACTGTTGTGAAGGTTAGATGGCCGAAGCTACGACACCCACGAGCGTAGGGGGGACCACGTGACCACAACCCTCGCCCAGAGCCCACTGACGGCCGCCGAGCGGTGCGACAGGTGCGGTGCCCAGGCATACGTCCGCGTTGTGCTGGAGAAGGGCAACGAGCTGCTCTTCTGCGGTCACCACGCCAACGAGTACGAGCACGCGCTCCGCAAGATCGCGATCGAGTTCCAGGACGAGCGGGCCCGCATCAGCGAGAGCTAACGGCCACTACCCACACCGACCAGCGGCGGGCGGCGGAATCCCAGATTCCGCCGCCCGCCGCTTCGTATGCCCGGACGAGCCCGGGCAAGTCGCCGCATTTGGTGCCCGAAAACCGGATCACGCTGGCGATTGGTGCTGGAAAACCTGATCACGCTGAGGATAGATTTCCCCCAGGGGAGTTACGACAAGTAGCCGATAGACTGCAACTAGTTCGCTAACGGGGCACGGCCGGAGCATCCACAGGGGGGAGACCTGGTGATGACAGAGGAACCGGTTCCGGACCGCGGTGCGGCAGTGCGGGCAGATCGGGCAGCGGCGAGCGAGCGCCGCCGACAGCGACGACTACCCGCCGAGGCACCACACGAACAGGACGGGCTCTGCTCGCGCTGCGGCGGCAGCTGGCCCTGCCTGCGCTGTCTCACCAGCACGCCGCCCTACGTGCGCGTCCAGAACAACTACTGAACAGCAGTGAGCCGCCGCGACAGCGTCGCGGCGGCTCACCTGAACAGGTCTTCCCCTACTGGTCGAGGTAGTCCCTGAGCACCTGGGACCTGGACGGGTGCCGCAGCTTGGACATCGTCTTCGACTCGATCTGCCGGATCCGCTCCCGCGTCACGCCGTAGACCTTGCCGATCTCGTCCAGCGTCTTCGGCTGGCCGTCGGTGAGGCCGAACCGCATGGAGACCACACCGGCCTCGCGCTCCGACAGCGTGTCGAGCACCGAGTGCAGCTGCTCCTGCAGCAGCGTGTGGCTGACCGCCTCGGACGGCTGCACCGCCTCCGAGTCCTCGATCAGGTCGCCGAACTCGCTGTCGCCGTCCTCGCCGAGCGGCGTGTGCAGGGAGATCGGCTCCCGGCCGTACTTCTGGACCTCGACGACCTTCTCCGGCGACATGTCCAGCTCGACGGCGAGCTCCTCTGGGGTGGGCTCGCGGCCGAGGTCCTGCAGCATCTGCCGCTGCACCCTGGCCAGCTTGTTGATGACCTCGACCATGTGCACGGGGATCCTGATGGTCCGCGCCTGGTCGGCCATCGCCCGCGTGATCGCCTGCCTGATCCACCAGGTGGCGTAGGTCGAGAACTTGTAGCCCTTGGTGTAGTCGAACTTCTCGACCGCACGGATCAGGCCCAGGTTGCCCTCCTGGATCAGGTCAAGGAACAGCATCCCGCGCCCGGTGTACCGCTTGGCCAGCGAGACGACCAACCGCAGGTTCGCCTCGAGCAGGTGGTTCTTCGCCCGCTGCCCGTCCTCGGCGATCCACTCCAGCTCGCGGCGCGGCTTGGCGTTGAGCTTCTGGCCGTCGGTGCTGAGCTTCTCCTCGGCGAACAGGCCGGCCTCGATCCGCTTGGCGAGCTCGACCTCCTGTTCGGCGTTGAGCAGCGAGACCTTGCCGATCTGCTTCAGGTAGTCCTTGACCGGGTCGGCGGTCGCGCCGGCGACCACGACCTGCGCCGCGGGGGCGTCGTCGTCGCTGTCGCTGAGGACGAAGGAGTCCTCGCCCTCGCCGATCTTCGGGTCGGCTTCCTTCGACTTGGCGGCACCGGGGGCGAGCTCCTCGGCGACGACCTCGGGCTCCTCCTCCGGGTCGGCGTCCTCGGCGGGCTCCTCGGCGACCACCTCGGTGTCATCGCCGTCGGTCGCCTCGGTGTCCGCGTCTGCGTCGTCGATCTCGACGACGTCGAGATCTACCGCATCGTGCTCGGCGTCCTCGGACTCGACCGCAGGATCGGGTGCAGCCTGCACGGACTTGCGTTTGCCGTTCTTCGCCGCTGCCTTCTTGGCGAGCTTCCCAGCAGGCGCGGACGCGGCGGTCTGCTTCGTAGCCGTAGCCGTGCGCTTCGGTGTCGACCCGGCGGCGCTTGGCATAGTGGTCACTTCCTCCTCGTCGGCGGCATAGGGCGTCCGTGCAGGTACGAACCCTGAACGGGTGACGATCGCCCAGTCGCCCTGGGCAAGGCAGGCCTCTTCGAGGCAGGGACAGGCCACACCGGGCGCTGCACACAGCTATCCATTCTGTCACGCCACTTCGACGACTGGGACGGATGGGGGAACTAAGGCGACCCGGCGTCGGACCTACCTACCGGTCCCCCGCGCGATCAACTCCCTTTTGCTGCTTTCGCCGCCCGCTTCTGCTCGCGCTTGTACTCGCGAACCTCCGCGAGCGTGGTCTCGTCGAGGATGTCGGCGACGGACATCCGGACCCCGTCCTCCCCGTACGCACCGGCAGCCTCGCGCCAGCCGTCCGGCCGTACGCCGAGCTGCTTGCCGAGCAGTGCGGTGAAGATCTGGGCCTTCTGCTTGCCGAACCCGGGCAGCGCCGTCAGCCTGCGGATCAGGTCGCGGCCGCTGGCCGCGTCCTTCCACACCGCCGCGGCGTCCCCGTCGTACTCCTCGACGAGGTACGTGCACATCTTCTGGATGCGTCTCGCCATCGCCGCCGGGTACCGGTGGATCGCCGGCGGCGTGCAAGCGAGGGTCACGAACTGCTCAGGATCGTGGGCCACGATGTCCGCGGCCACGAGGCGCTTGCTGCCCAGCCGATCGGCGAGCAGCTTCGGCGCACCGAACGCCCACTCCATGGCGACCTGCTGATCGAGCAGCATGCCGGTGAGGAGGGCAAGTGGATCCCGGGAGAGGAGCGCGTCAGCGTCGGGGTCCTGAGCAAGGTGGAGGTCTGGCTTCCCGCTGGCCATTCGCCAAGTTTCCCACGCCGGGGCCGAACTGGCGAGCAGGGCATGCCGTACGGCGCCGGAGGGGGCCCGCCCCAGATATGACGAACTGGTGATGTTTGCGCCGCTGCCCTTCCGGCCCGGCCCGGCGCGCGCTGCAATGGACAGATGACCGCGAACGAGGAGAGGGGCACGCCCGTCGGCCGCCGTGTCGTGCTCGGCATGGTCGGGCTGGGCGCGCTCGGGGTTGCCTTCGGCGCCCCGGTGGGCGACGCCCTCTCCCGCGCCCTCGCTCCCCTGACGCCCGACGGGGACAGCATCCTGCCGGCGAGCGGCGGCTTCAGGTACTACTCCGTGACCGGTTCGGAACCCACCCGCACCGCCGAGAGCTACCGGCTCAAGATCGGCGGGCTGGTGGACCGGCCGACCACGTTCAGCTACGCGGACCTGCAGGCCATGCCGCAGACCGCCATGACGAAGGACTTCCAGTGCGTCACCGGGTGGCGGGTGCTCGACGTGCCGTGGCGCGGAGTGCTGCTGGCCGACCTGCTCGACGAGGTGGGCGTACGCACAGGCGCGAAGGCCGTACGCTTCCGCTCGTTCGACGGCACCTACACCGAGTCGCTGACGCTCGCGCAGGCCAACAGGCGGGACGTCCTCGTCGGGCTGCAGATGTACGGCAAGCCGATCACCCGCTCGCACGGTGGCCCGGTGCGGCTCTACGTCGCCGCGATGTACGGGTACAAGTCGCTGAAGTGGCTCGGCGGCATCGAGCTCGGCGACGAGGTGGTGCCCGGCTACTGGGAGCGCCGTGGCTACGACGTGGACGCCTGGGTGGGCCGGTCGAACGGCCGCAACGACGAGCCAATCGGCTGACCCGATGGCCGCGAGCAACGACCTCCCGCGCTTCGACCGGATGACCAGGTGGGTGCACTGGACCACGGCCGCGCTGTTCGCCTGCTGCCTGCTCACCGCCGTCGCCCTGTACGTGGGCCCGGTGGCGACCGCGATCGGCCGCCGGCCGCTGGTCTCCGCGATCCACGTCTACGCGGGCTTCGCGCTGCCGGTGCCCGCGCTGCTCGGCCTGCTCGCCCGGGCGTTCCGGGCGAACGTACAGGCGCTCGAGCGGTTCGGCCGCCACGACTGGCGGTGGCTGCGCAGCAAGCACAACCGGCTCGGCCACCTGCCGATCGGCAAGTTCAACGCCGGCCAGAAGCTGAACGCCGCGTTCACCTGCGGCGCCATCCTCGTGATGCTGGGCACCGGGCTCATGCTCTGGTACCCCGACCCGTGGCCGGTGCAGCTGCGCACCGGCGCCACGTTCGTGCACGACTGGCTCGCGCTCGCCTTCCTCATCGTGGTGCTCGGCCACCTCTGGTTCGCCTCCAGGGACGGCGAGGCCCGCCGCGGCATGCGCACCGGGCGGGTACGTAAGGAGTGGGCCTGGGTGGAGCACCCCGGGTGGGCGGCCGAGAACGAGCCCACGGCCACCGACGAAGAAACGCAGGCAACGCACGGGCCGCCCCGCGACCGCCAATAGCTACCGGGCGTCCGGTGGCGCGTCGCCGAAGCGCAGCGGGCGGAACCTGCGCGGCGTCACCAGCATGACGACGAGCGCGATCACCGCGACCACGCCGACGCCCCACAGCACCCGGTGTACCGAGAGGTACAGGCCGGCGCGGAGGAACTCGACCGCGGCCTGGCTGGTATCGGCCGCGGTGATCACCCGGGTGGCGTCGTCGATCGACGCGGGCAGCTCGGCGCGCAACGACCTGGGCGCGGAGCGCAGCCAGTCGGTGAGGCTGGCGTTGGCGACCGCCCCGAGTACCGCCGCGCCGAGCGCGGTGCCGATGGTCCTGGTGAACATCAGCGACCCGGTGACCACGCCGCGGCGCGTCCAGTCCACGATCGACTGCACACCGACCATCGTCGAGTTGGACAGCAGGCCGAGCCCGAAGCCGACGACCAGGCTGCCCACGGCGATGTGCCAAAGCGACGAGTCCGCCCGCACGGTGAGGAGCGTCACACTGCCGGCGAGCAACAGCCCAGCGCCGGCGAGCGCCGTGTCGCGGAAGCCGATCCGCATGTACAGCCGCGCCGAGCAGGTCGCAGCGACCGGCCACCCGATCGACATGGCGGCCAGCACGAAGCCGGCGGCCACGGGCGACGCGCCGAGTACGCTCTGCGCGAACGTGGGCAGGAACGTGGTCAGGCCGCTCACCGTGAGCCCGACGCACAGGCTGGCCAGGTTCGCGCCCGCCGTCACCCGGCTGCCGAAGACCCACGGCGGCAGCATCGGCTCGCTCGCGCGCCGCTCCCTGACGACGAACAGGACGAGCGCCACCACGCAGCCACCGAGCGCCAGGTAAGTCGGCCAGGACGCCCACGGCCACCTGGTGCCCGCAGAGAGCAGCACCAGCACGAGCGGGCCTGTCCACAGCACGAGGAGCACGGCGCCACCGACGTCGATGCGGTGCCGCCTGCGGACGACGTTCTCGCGCAGGTACCGCACGATCATCGCCACCGCGGCGAGCCCGAACGGGATGTTGATGAAGAAGATCAGCCGCCATCCGCCGTACTGCGAGAGCACGCCGCCGAGCGCGGGCCCGACCACGGCGGACAGCCCCCAGACGCTGGACATCCAGCCGGAGATGCGGCCGCGCTCGGCGATGTCGTAGAGGTCGCCGACGACCGTCTGGCTGATGCCCTGCAACGCACCGGCACCGAGCCCCTGCACGGCGCGCGCCATGATCAGCGCCGGCATCGACCACGCGACGCCGCAGAAAACCGAGCCGACGAGGAACAGCGACGTGCCGAAGACGATCATCGGGCGGCGGCCGTAGAGGTCGGCGAGCTTGCCGTACACCGGCGTCGTGACCGCCGCGGCGAGCACGTACGCGCTGAACACCCAGGGGAACGCCGAGAACCCGCCGAGGTCGCGGACGATGGCGGGCACCGCGGTCGCCACCACGGTGGCGTCCAGGGCGGCCAGGCTGGTGGCGAGCATCAGGCCGGCGAGCACCCGGCCCCTGCGCACGGTCCGCGGTGCGGCTGCGGACGATGCGGGGGTGTTCACCGGGTCAGCCTACGGAGCCGGCCACGTCAGGTGTAAGTGGCCCTGTCCCGAGTGCCCCCTACAGCAGGGTCGGCGTCGGCGGCCGCCACCGGGTCCGTGGGCCGCCGCGGGCGCGCGCTCGTGACCCACACCCCGGCGATCACCACCACGCAGCCGAGCAGCTGCCAGGCGGTCGGCCGCTCCCCCACCAGACCGATCGCGAAGAGCACGGCGAGCACCGGCTGCAGCAACAGCAGCGTCGACCCGACGTTGGACTGCAACCGCGGCAGCCCGGCACTGATCAGCAGCCAGCCGCAGACCTGACCGGACACCGCGAGCGCCGCCAGCCATCCCACTGCCTGCCAGCCGGGCGTCAGGTCCAAGCCACCGGCGAACGGGCCGAGCGCGGCGCTCGCGAGCGCCGCGCCGACGGTGGCGGCGAGCACCGGCTGCGCCTGGTGGCGGGGACCGCCCGCCGTCCGGCCGCGCAGCAGGAAGAGGTACCCGGCGTACGCCGCACCGGCGGCGACGCCGAACACCGCACCCCACCATGCGGAGCCGGTCGTCGCCGTCTCGCCGCCGAGGGCGCCCGCGGCCAGGGCGACCCCGCCCAGCATTACCGGCACGATCAGCACGAACCGCCTGGGCACCCGCTCGCGGTACACGAGCAGCGCCAACAGCGGCACGATCACGACCTGGATGTTGACCACGACCGTGGCGATGCCGGCGCCCAGCCGGCCGATGGCCAGCCCCCACAGCACCATGTCGACGCCGAGCAGTACGCCGGCCACCAGCTCCACGCCCTGGCGCCGCCACGCCCGGACGCCCCAGCGTCGCCGCTCGGCCAGCACGAGCGGCAACAGCAGCGGCAACGCGAGCACGCAGCGGTAGAAGCTGGCGGTGGGCGCGGAGGCCTCCGACAGCTTCATCAGAATGGCCGAGACGGAGATGCACCCCGCGCCGAGGACGACCAGTACGCGCGCATCGATCCGGTCGAGGAACGACGCCTGCGGCGTCGGGGTAGGTCGCCGTCCTCGGCCCGCCGCAGTCGTCACGACAGCCAGCATCGCCCGCCGTTTTGCTGAGGACAAGTGATCTTTCCTGCGTAATACCGATTAGCATCACTACCGTGTTCAGCATCGAGCGGCTCCGCGCGCTCGACGCCGTGTGCCGCCTCGGGTCGGTC
Source organism: Streptosporangiales bacterium (assembly GCA_009379825.1). Taxonomy (NCBI): domain Bacteria; kingdom Bacillati; phylum Actinomycetota; class Actinomycetes; order Streptosporangiales; species Streptosporangiales bacterium. The sequence goes on along the minus strand of WHTA01000002.1, from coordinate 58,945 downwards.
GCCGCGGCCGCGACCGAGCTGCACGTCACGCCGTCCGGCATCTCGCAGCCGCTAGCCAAGCTGGAGCGCGAGAGCGGGCACCGGCTGACCGAGGCGGACGGCCGGGGCATCCGGCTGACCCAGGCCGGGCTGGTGCTCGCCGACCACGCCGCCAGGGTGCTCGGCCAGCTCGCGGCGGCGCACACCGACCTGGCCGACCTGCACTCGGAGATCCTCGGCCCGCTGCGCATCGGTGCCGTGGAGAGCGCCACCAGGACGCTCGTGGCGCCGGCCCTCGCGGCGCTGCGCGAGCAGCACCCGCGACTGTCCCCGAACCTCTACACCGGCGAGGCCGTCGTCACGGTGCCGATGCTGCACCGCGGCGACCTGGACATGGTGGTAGTGGAGAGCTGGGACAACCAACCGCTGTCGTTCGCCGCCGACGTGACGCACGTCCAGATCCTCCGCGAGGACACCTACGTCGCGCTGTCCACCCGGCATCCGCTGGCCGGCCGCGACAGCGTCGAGCTGGCCGAGCTCGCCGACACCGGCTGGGTCAGCTGCTTCCCCGGCACCGGCGCGCACGACTCGCTCGTGCACGCGCTGCGCGGCGTGGGCGTGGAGCCCGAGGTGACCTGCATCGCCAGCGAGTACCCCACGCAGCTCGCGCTCGTCGCCGCCAACGTGGTGGCCGCGTTCGTCCCGCCGCTCGGCCTCACCGAGCCGGTGCCGGGCGTCCGGTTGATCCGGCCGCGGCCGGCGATCGGCAGGGAGATCGTGGCGGCCTGGCGCACCGACAGGCAGCGGCCGGCGATCCGCACCTGCGTCGCCGCGCTCCACGACGTCGCCGCGGCGGTGCCCACGCCGTGACCCACGAGGGTCAGCCGGGCAGCACCCTGGCTACACGGCGTCGGCGTACCGCACCGTGGGGTGAGCCCGAGCGCGGTCGACGCCGTGCAGGTCGGGGAGCAGCTCGGCGACGAAGTCGTAGGTCGGCGGGACGCCGGTGCCGCAGAACCACTCGCCGATCTCGTGCCAGCACGGGGCGCCGAGCGAGCCGCTGAACTGGCGCACCGACAGGGCGGCGCACAGGTTCGCGAACCGCAGCCGCCGCTCCAGGCTCCAGCCGGACAGGCTGGCGAACACGAACGCCGCGGCGAAGACGTCACCGGCGCCGGTCGGGTCGATCGCCTCGACCTGCACCGCAGGTGCGTGCACCCGCTCGCCGGTCTCCCGGTCGATGGCGTACGCGCCGTCCTTGCCGGCCTTCACCACGACGAGCGGCACGTGCGGTGACAGCTGCTCCAGCGCCTCCTCCGGCGTCGCCGTGCGGGTGTAGGCCATCGCCTCGACCGCGTTCGGCAGGAAGACGTCCACCCCGGCGAGCCGGTCGAACAGGCTGGTGGACCACTCGCCGGTCGGGTCCCACCCGACGTCACCGAACACGTACGTACCGCGCTGCCTGGCCCGCGTGACCCACTCAGGCAGCGGGCCGTCCAGATCGACGACACACGCACGGCACGCGGGCGCGTCGGTGACCTTCGGCTCCTGCGCCGTGGGCAGCGGCTCGCCGTACGTCACCATGCTGCGGTCCGCGTCGTACGACATCGACACCGTCACGGGAGTCGGCCAGCCCTTCACCCGGTGCGACGTGCACAGGCAGACCTGTTCCTGCTCCGACAGCGTCCGCCACAGGTAGGCGCCGAACATGTCGTCGCCGAAGGCGGCGGCCAGGCCGACCTTCAGCCCCAGCCGGCTCAGTGCCGTCGCCAGGTTCGCGATGCCACCGGGCGCGGAGCCGAGGCCGGACGTCCACAGCTCGGTACCCGGCTTCGGCGGCCCGGCCATCCCGGTGAAGATCATGTCGAGGAAGACGGTGCCGACGAGGAACACGTCGTACGGCTCCCCGTGCGTCCCGAGCGCCCGTACCCCGATCTCCTGCCGCTCCTCGCACGGGTCCTCGAGCGGGGCGCCGTACGGGTCGGCGGCGGGCGGGCAGTCTTCTTCCGCGCCGTGCAGCGCGTCGACATCCATCGTCGGCTCAGCCACGATCCCCACCTCCTCCAGTCAGCGCCCGAAGAGCCTGCCTACTTCCGGGTGTGCTGACACGTAATCGTCGAGCATGCGTTCGGCGTTCCGCACCGAATCGGTCAACGGGTGGCTTCCGAGCGCACGCAGCGCGAGCAACCGGTCACCGGTCAGCGCGGCCTCGATCGTGTCGCGTTCCACGGCCTTGACCGTGGTCAGCAGACCAGCGGCATGCCCCGGCACGTCAGCCATCGCGAGCGGACGCGGCCCACTGGCGTTGACAATGCACGGTACCTCGGCGACGGCGTCGTCCGGGAGGCAGGAAAGCGAACCCTTGTTACGCACGTCGAGGATCAGCTCGGTCGGCTCGCCGGTGCCGAGCGCACGCATCAACGCGACCGCTACGCCTTCGTAACCGCCTGCCTCCAGATCGTCGTGGTCGCGCCGGTCGGACGCCTCCCGGCTCTCCGCGAGATACGACTCCTCGCGCTCCCGCCTGGTCTGCTCCCACAGCGCGAGTGCGTCGCCTGGCGCCGCCTTCGCCGCCTCGTAGAACGCCTGCTGCTGCGCCTGCAGCAGCTCTCCCCTGGTCTGCTCGGCGCCGTGGATGCCGGCGACGGCCTCCCGGTTCGAGTAGTAGTAGTACAGGTACTCGTTCGGCACCATGCCGAGCGCGCGCAGCCAGGTGGCGCCGAACAGCCGGCCCTCCTCGAAGGCGGCGAGCTTGGCGTCGTCGGCGAGCAGCTCCGGCAGCCGGTCGGTGCCGTCCACGACGACCTGGTCCAGCCAGCCGAGGTGGTTCAGCCCGTAGTAGCGCAGTGACGCGTGGTCGGGTGCCACGCCCAACGTCCGCAGCACCCGTCGCCCGAGCGCGATCGGCGAGTCACAGATGCCGATCACCCGGTCGCCGAGCACGCGGCTCATCGCCTCGGTCACCATGCCGGCGGGGTTGGTGAAGTTCACCACCCAGGCCTGCGGGCACACCGCAGCGACCCGTTCCGCGACGGCCACCATCGGCGGCACCGAGCGCAACCCGTAACAGACGCCGCCCGGGCCGGTCGTCTCCTGGCCGAGCACGCCGTGGCGCAGCGCGACGCGCTCGTCGATGGTGCGCCCCTGCAGGCCGCCGACGCGCAGCGCGGCGAAGACGAAGTCCGCCCCGGCGAGCGCCTCGTCGAGGTCGGTGGTGACGACGACGCGCGGCGCGTCCTGGCGACCGTGACCCAGCTGCGCGAGCACCGCCTCGATCACCTGGAGCCGTTCCGCATCGGTGTCGAACAGCGCGATCTCGTCCACGAGGTCCTGGCCGAGCAACGCGCGGTAGATCAGCGGCACCCGGAAGCCGCCGCCACCCAACACAGCCAACCGGGTCATGCGCGCTTGTCCTGCACCAGCGTCCCCACTCTCGGTGTTCACAGGCCGACCCGGCCCCGCACGATCTTGCCGTACGCCGAGGGGCCGGTCTCCGGGTGGAAGGCCCGCGCCGCCTCGGTGATCGCCTCGTACTCGTCGTCGGCGAGCTCGATGTCGGCCGCGGCGACGTTCGCCTCCAGCTGCTCGACGGTGTGCGCCCCTGGAATCGCGACGACCGGCTCGTGGTACAGCAGCCAGGCCAGCGCCACCTGCGCCGGCTTGGCGTCGTGCGGCCCGCCGACCTCGCGCAGGGTACGCAGCAGCGGCTCGGCGAGCCTTAGGTTCTCCGGCAGGAAGAGCGGGTTGGCCGCGCGCAGGTCGGTGGGCCGGTGGTTCTCGTCGTACCGGCCGCCGAGCAGCCCCTGCTCGAGCGGGCTGTACGCGACCACCATGCGGTGGTTGTCGGCCGCCCACGGCACCAGCTCCCACAGCGGCCGCAGGTGCGCCAGCGAGAAGTGCACCTGGTTCGACACCACCGGCTGGCCGAGGGCCTGCTCCGCCGCGATCCACCGGCGCAGCGAGTAGTTCGACACGCCGATCGACTGCACCAGGCCCTCGTCGAGCATCTGCCGCGGCCCCTGCATGACCACCGCGTCGGGGATCACCGGGTTGGGCCAGTGCACCTGGTAGAGCGGGATCGAGTCGAGCCCGATGCGCTTGGCGCTCGCCTTCGCGGCGCGCTTCACCAGGCCGGCGACCGGAGCCACCGGGGTGACCTTCGTCGCCACCGTCACCGAGTTGCGGTCGGCGCCCAGTGCCTTGCCGAGGATCCGTTCGCTCTTGCCGAAGCCGTAGATCTCCGCGGTGTCGAACAGGGTCACGCCGAGGTCGAGCGCGCGGCGCACGATGGCGTGTGCCTCACCGCCCGCGTAGTTCTCGCCGTACCCCCATTCGCGGGATCCGAACTGCCACGTACCCAGGCCGATCTTGCTGACCGTGCCCAGGCCCTCCACCTCGACGGTACGCATGGGTCCAGTCTGCCCAGCCACGCTCCGTCGACCGCCCCCGGGGTTGTCGCAACCGGCGCGGCGCGGTAGGACGGCCACCATGCAACGTACGCGTGTCGTGGTCTCCGGCTCGGTGCAGGGCGTGTTCTTCCGCGACTCATGCCGTCGGGCCGCCGACGCCGCCGGTGTGGCCGGCTGGGTGCGCAACCGCAGCGACGGCACCGTGGAGGCCGTGTTCGAGGGACCCGCGGCCGCGGTCGACCAGCTGGTCGAGTGGTGCCGGCAGGGCCCGCGGCACGCCCGGGTGAGCGTCGTACAGACCTACCAGGAGCAGCCGACGGGCGCGCACGGCTTCCGGATCACGCACTAGCCGGAGGGCTAGACCTCCACCACGAACGGCACGATCATCGGGCGGCGGCGGTACGTCTCGTTCACCCACTTGCCCACCGTGCGCCGCACCAGCTGGCTGAGCTGGTGCACATCGGCGACGCCGTCGTCCGCGGCGCCCTGCAGCACCTCCGCGATGCGCGGCACCACCTCGTCGAAGGCCTCCTCGTCGATGCCGGAGCCGCGGGCCTGGATGAACGGGCCGCCGACGATCTTCCCGCTCGCCGCCTCGACGGCGACCACGACGCTGACGAAGCCTTCCTCGCCGAGGATCCTGCGGTCCTTCAGCGACGCCTCCGTCACGTCGCCGACGGACGCGCCGTCGACGTACACGTAGCCGACCGGCACCGCACCCTCGATGCTGGCCTTGCCGTCGACCAGGTCGACCACGACGCCGTTCTCCGCGATGACGATGCCGTCCTTCGGCACCCCGGCGGCCTCGGCCAGCTCGGCGTGCGCGCGCAGGTGCCGCCACTCGCCGTGCACGGGGATGAAGTTCCGCGGCCGGACCGCGTTCAGCACGTACAGCAGCTCGCCGGCCGGGGCGTGCCCGGACACGTGGACGAGCGCGTTGCCCTTGTGCACAACCGTCGCACCCCACCGGGTGAGGCCGTTGACGACGCGGAACACGTCGTTCTCGTTGCCCGGGATGAGCGAGCTCGCCAGCACGACGGTGTCGCCCTGCTCTATCCGCACCGGGTGGTCGCGGTTGGCCATCCGCGACAGCGCGGACATCGGCTCGCCCTGCGAGCCGGTGCAGACCAGCACGACCTCGTCGGGCGGCAGGCTGTCCACGTCCTCGCTCGGGTCGCACAGCACACCGCCGGGCACGCTGAGGTAGCCGAGGTCGCGCGCGACGCCCATGTTGCGCACCATCGACCGCCCGACGAACGCCACCCGCCTGCCGTGCTCGTGCGCGGCGTTGAGCACCTGCTGCACGCGGTGCACGTGGCTGGCGAAGCAGGCGACGATGATCCGCCGGTCCGCGCTGCCGAAGACCTGCCGCAGCACCGGGGTGATGTCCCGCTCGGCGGTGACGAACCCGGGCGTGACGGCGTTCGTCGAGTCGGACAGCAGCAGGTCGACACCGGCGGCACCCAACCGGGCGAAGCCCGGCAGGTCGGTCAGCCGGCCATCCAGCGGCAGCTGGTCCATCTTGAAGTCGCCGGTGTGCAGCACCACACCCGCGGGGGTGTGGATGGCCACGGCAAGCGCGTCGGGGATCGAGTGGTTCACGGCGAGGAACTCGCACTCGAACGGGCCGATCCGCTCGCGCTGCCCTTCCTTCACCTCCAGCGAGTACGGGTTGATCCGGTGCTCGGCGAGCTTGCTCTCCACGAGAGCCAGGGTGAGCTGGCTGCCGATCACCGGGATGTCGGGCTTCTCCCGCAGCAGGTACGGCAGCGCGCCGATGTGGTCCTCGTGGCCGTGGGTGAGTACGACCGCGTCGATCTGGTCCAGCCGGTCCCTGATGGGCGCGAAGTCCGGCAGGATCAGGTCGACTCCCGGCTGATCGGTCTCAGGGAAGAGCACGCCGCAGTCGACGACGAGCAACCGTCCGGAGTGCTCGAAAACCGTCATGTTGCGGCCGATCTCGCCGACGCCACCCAGCGGGACGACGCGAAGACCGCCTGGTGCCAGGTCTCCTGGTTCGGTCAGCTCGGGATGCGGATGACTCACGCGTTGCCTTCTCCTACGTCGATACCTGCGAGCGCCAAGTCGGCGCGGATCGCAGCCACCGTATCCGGGTCCGCGTCGACGTACGGCAGGCGCACCGGTCCCGCGGGCAATCCGAGCATCCGCAGCGCCGCCTTGCTGGCGATGCAGCCCTGGGTCCGCTTCATCAGGGTCTGTACCACCGGCAGCGTGCGCTGGTGGATCTCGAGCGCCTTCGTGGTCTCGCCCGCGTGGTACGCCTGGATCATCGCCGCGAGGTCGGCCGCGATCACGTGCCCGACGACGCTGACGAAGCCGGCGGCACCCACAGAAAGCCACGCGAGGTTGAGCGGGTCGTCGCCGGAGTAGTACACGAGGCCGGTCTCCGCGATCAGCTGTGAGGCCGCGAACAGGTCGCCCTTCGCGTCCTTCACCGCGACGATGCGGTCGTGCTCGGACAGCGCGCGCAGCGTGTCCGACTCGAGCGCGACCCCGGTGCGGCCCGGGATGTCGTAGAGCATCATCGGCAGGTCGGTGGCGTCCGCCACCGACCGGAAGTGCGCCAGCAGACCGGCTTGCGGCGGTTTGTTGTAGTACGGGCTCACCACGAGCAGCCCGTGCGCACCGGCCTGCGCGGCCCCGCGGGCCAGCCGCACGGTGTGCTCCGAGTCGTTGGTGCCGACGCCGGCGACGACGTAGGCGTCGGCACCCACGGCCGCCAGGACGGCGCGCAACAACCGGTCCTTCTCTTCGTCGGAGGTGACCGGGGACTCGCCGGTGGTGCCAGAGACCACGAGACCGTCGTTTCCCGCGTCGACCAGGTGCCTGGCCAGCCGCTGCGCACCTTCGACGTCGAGCTGACCATCCTCGGTGAAGGGCGTGACCATGGCAGTGAGCATGCGTCCGAATGGGGGGCTGAGAGTATGCGCTGTTGCCATGGACCGAACGCTACCCCGTCGCTCCCAGCCGCGCCCAACCGTTACTGCTCGTGAGATGCCATTTGCGCGGAGTAGCGATCCCATGAAAGACTGGACAACGTACACCCCGGCACCGCCCGCTCGGGGGTTCAGGCAGCGCCGGGGCTCTGTGGTGTACATCGGGGCACGGGCCGCGGGCGTTACGCCCGCGGCCCGTATTTTCTCTCCAGCCCCCCATGAATGGCCGCAGCCGGACACCTACGACGGCCGCCGACAGTGGGCCGCCGGAACACCCGCGCCCCCAACCGTGCATGTCACGTGACGATCCGTCGCAGCAGCTGCGCAGCCCTGGCTACTGACCGGTAAGAATGTGCGAGTAACGGTCCGCCGCTGCCTGAACCCCCGAGCGGGCAGCGGCGGGCCTGTTCATTGGCGGCCTCGCCAATTTCCCTGATCCCTTTGTTTCTTTCTGGGGGCCCGGCCCCAGACCCCCGGGTTCCCTGCGTCCGGTGGAAGGTGCGTGGCTGGAGGCCTTCGCTTCACTCGGCACGCACGTGGCCCACTCGCGGCCGTCGCGCGCCTCGCCGTGGGTTGGTTGTGGGGCGGGTCACAGCGGGGGGCGAGAAAAAGTTCGGGTGGCCCGTAACGTCGGCGGGGGTCGGCTCGATGACATGTACAGAAGCCCCGGCATCGTTTGAACCCCCGAGCAAGCGATGCCGGGGCTGAACCATGTCCGCAGCGGTGTTGACCTGCGTAGGGCACGGCGGAGCCAAAAAAGTCACCGACGGTTGTAACGAAAGCACGAGCCGTCGCGATTTCTCCATCAAAGCCAAGGGTTGGTTGAACCCCCGAGCAATCGATCCGAGGCTGAAAACTGCAACTGGTCGAGTGAAACCCGGTTAGCACGGAAACACCTCCGGGAGCTGTAACACTCGACCGACAGGCTCGATGTACACCACAGAGCCCCGGCCCTGTTCGAACCCCCGAGCGGATAGGGCCGGGGTTTTCCATGCCCCGGCGGCCTACGGGGAAGCCAGCGCCAGCTGCTCGTCGGTCTCGTCGTCGAGCACCGAGACGCGCACCACGGGCTCCCCGCGATCCCCCAGCCGCGCCCGCGCGTCGACCGCGAACAACACCGTCACCGGGCGCGCGCCGTACCGGCCGGCGTACCGCAGGATCCGCCAGCCGTCCACCAGCCAGTGCTCCAGCAGGCTCGACCGCACCACGTGGGCCGTCGACTGCCACGCCACGCTCGCCTCGAGCAGCTCGACGGCGGCCGCGGCCGGCGGCAGGTCCTCGTCCGCCGCCAGCGGGTGGCCGAACAGCCGCACCCGCAGCCGCCGCAGCGGCAGCAGCCACCGGTACGACGCCGGCGAGACCGCCAGCACGACCGCCGCGCAACACAGCAGCGCCGCTACGAACGCGACCGGCCGCAGCTGCGCCACCTGCCACCACGGATGCGTCCCGACCCCGACGACCGTGCCGCCGGCGGTGAGGGTCGCCGCACGCGCGAACGTACGCCAGGTGATCGGCGACGCCTCCGACCCGCACCCGCACGAGGAGCCCGGCGCCACCTTCCTGGCCCACGCCAGGTACCCGCAGAACACCACGCCGAGCACCGCGACCACGCCGCCGCCGGCCGGCGGCGCGAACAGCACCGCCCCGGCCACCGCCAGCTCGCCCAGCCCGACGGCCCGCAGCGCCAGTCGTGCCCGCGGCTTGCTACCCGCGAGCACGACCAGCGCCTCGGGAGGTGCGGCCGACGCCGACGGCCACACCTTCGCCGTGCCGGACCGGACGAGCAGCGCGGCCACCACCACCGCCGCAGCCGCCCACCCGCCGACATCGACGCTCAGCTCCATCACGACCCGCCCGCGGTGACCCTGGCTACGTCCACCGAGTCGTCCGCCGGGTTCCAGGCGCCCAGCACCTGCACGCTGTGCCCGATCCGCAGCCCGGACAGGTCGGCGGTGGCGGCGCGGCCGGCCACCTTCGCGACGGTGAGTCCGCGGACGACGCGGCCGAGGATGGAGTGGCCGGCGTGCAGGAGCGTAAGCCGGTCCTGGCCGACGTCCGTCAGGTCGCCGTCGAGGTTCACGATGTTCAGCCACACGGCGTCCGCCGCGATGCTGCCGTCGGGCATCGGCACGCCACGCCCGTACATGCCGTCGCCGAGCTCGATCGCATCGGCGTCGGCCGGGCGCAGCTTCCAGATGCTGGTGGCGTTGGTGACCTGCACGTGGTGCGTCTCCCCGTATGAGCCGGCAACGGTCAGCATGTTGCCGTTCCTGGCGGTGACGACCCCCTCGGCGAACGAGCTCTCCGACACCGCGGGATCCAACGGTTTCGTCGGCGCCGCGAACGCCGCGTCCGCGTCCAGCCCGCCGAGCGCGGAGGCGCCGACGATCGCGGCCCCGCTCAACGCCGCTGCGGTGAGGAAGTTCCTGCGGTCGATGCCGCTCATTCGTAGATCAGCACAGGGACGTGGCCGCTGTCCAGGTTCCCGATCTTGACGAACGCCGCCGGGGTGAGGTCGATGATGTGGTTCGTACGGCAGGTCGAGCCGCAGCACGACTTCGCGTCGCAGAAGCTCTTCGTCCGCGGCCCGCAGTCGGCGATGGTGATGCAGACGCTCTTGCCCGAGCAGTTGTGCTTCACCTTCATCTCCGCGCCGCACCCGCGCTTCGGCAGCTTCTCGCCGCAGCGGTCCGGCCGGGTGATGTCCCAGCAGTTGTCGGACGCGTACGGCCACGCCCCCATCAGCTTGTTCGACTGGCAGGTGCCGCACGCGCCGTTACCCGCCGACTTGCACGGCCCCCACTTGTTGCCGCAACAGAACCACGTGCATTTGCCCGCCCATAACGGCTTCGACCCGCAACCCATCGCGCCACTCCACAGATTCGACTACTTCTTGTGAAGGATTGTGCACGAAAAGTGACTGGCTGCCGGTGATCGACGCGTCCCATATCTTTGGTTACGTATCTCACAGGCACTGCCCGGGGCGTACGGCCACGCGGCGGGTCGATAGTTTCGGGCCGTGGAACAGTCCGACGTCAGCGTGCGCCCCGCGCTCGCGGCCGATGCCCCCGCGATCGCGCACATCCAGGTACGCAGCTGGCGCGCGGCGTTTCGCGAGCTGCTGCCCGCCACGGCGCTCGACTCGATGACCGGCGAGGCCGCACGCGAGCAGTACGAGCAGCAGTGGCTGCAGTCGGTCGAGCAGCCGCCGAGCAGCCACCACCGGGTACTGACCGCGCTGGCCAGGAACACCGTCACCGGGTTCGCCGCGTACGGACCGAGCGGCGACGACGACCGCTGGGCGCGTACCGACGCGGAGTTGTACACACTCACCGTCGACCCGGACCACTACCACGCCGGGCACGGCAGCCGGTTGCTCAACGCCACCGTCGACCTGCTGCGCGAGGACGGTTACCAGACGCTGTCCACGTGGGTGTTCGCCGATGACGCCCGCTACCGCGGCTTCCTCACCTCTTCCGGCTGGGCCGCGGACGGCTCCCGCCGCGGCCTCGACCTGGACGAGCTGGCGCCAGACACCGTCGCGGAACAGGTCCGGATGGTCACGCGGCTGAGCTGACCTGTCGATAAGCTGCCGCTGATGACGAGTACCGCCCGCGCCTGGCTGGATGGCGCCCGCCCGCGCACCCTGCCCGCTTCCGTCACCCCGGTACTCGTCGGCACCGCCGTGGCGTACGCGGAGGACGGCATCGTCTGGTGGCGGGCGCTGCTGGCGATGCTCGTCGCGGTGGCACTGCAGGTCGGCTGCAACTACGCGAACGACTACAGCGACGGCATCCGCGGCACCGACGAGCACCGCGTCGGGCCGGCCAGGCTGGTCGGCTCCGGTCTGGCCCGGCCGCGCACGGTGCTGGTGACGGCGGTCTGCTGCTTCGCCGTCGCGGCCGTCGTCGGGCTGGTCCTCGCGGTCGTCACCACGCTGTGGCTGTTGGCGGTCGGCGCGCCCGCGCTGGCGGCCGCCTGGTTCTACACCGGCGGCAGCAGGCCGTACGGCTACCGTGCGCTCGGCGAGATCAGCGTGCTGGTGTTCTTCGGCGTCGTACCGGTGGTCGGCACCGCGTTCGTGCAGACGGAGCAGCTCAGCTGGCTCGCGCTGTGGTGCAGCCTGCCGGTCGCGTTCCTCGTGGTGGACCTGCTCGTGGTCAACAACCTGCGCGACATCCCCACCGACGCCGCGGCCGGCAAGCGCACCCTGGCCGTGCTGCTCGGCGACCGCGGCACCCGCAGGCTCTACGTCGTGCTGCTCGCCGCCGCCCTCGCCGGCACGGTGGCGGTGATCGTGCTGCGGCCGTGGAGCGCACTCGCGCTGCTCGCCATCCCGCTCGCCTGGCTGCCGCTGCGGCTCGTGGTCGGCGGCGCGACGGGCGCGCCGTTGGTCCTGGCCCTGCGCGACACCGGCCGGCTGGAGCTCGCCTACGGCGTGCTGCTCACCGCCGGGCTGACCCTGTCCGCAGTGTGACCGGGTGACCCGACCGGCACCACGGCCGGCGACGCTGTGGCTGGCCGCCGCCCTCTCGCTCGGGCCGTTCGCCGCGCTCGGCCTCGGCCGGTTCGCCTACACCCTGCTGCTGCCGCCGATGAAGACACAGCTGCACTGGTCGTTCGCCACGGCGGGCGGGGTGAACACGGCCAACGCGATCGGCTACCTCGCCGGATCGCTGCTGGCGGCGAGGATCGCCGCCAGGTTCGGCTCCCGCCGTACGTTCGTCGGCAGCTTCCTGGTCACCGGCGGCTCGTTGCTCGGGTGCGCGCTCACCACGTCGCTGCTGCCGCTGTTGTTGCTCCGCGCCGTGTCCGGGTTCTCCGGCGCCGCCACCTTCGTCGTCGGCGCCGGTCTGCTGGTGCAGACGGTCAGCGCGCGAGGCGGCGCGGGTCCGCTGCCGATGGCCGTGTACTCGGCCGGCACGGGCACCGGCATCGCCGCGAGCGGCCTCACCGTGCCCGTACTGCTGGCCGCGCTCTCCGACAGCGTCGGCTGGCGGGTCGCGTGGGCGCTGCTCGGCGTGCTGACGTTCGCCGCGTTGCTGGCAGTGCTGCCGGCGGCACGACGGACGGTCGAACCGCCGCCGGCGCCGGTGCGTACCGGCGACAGCTGGCCGGCCGCGAAGCTCGTCCCCGCGCTGCTCGCCTACAGCCTGTTCGGGGTCGGCTGCATCGCCTACCTGACGTTCATCGTCGCGTTCCTGCAACACGAGGGCGTCGGCACGGTGGGCGTCGCCGGGTTCTGGTGCCTGCTCGGGCTGGCCGGCGTGGTCGGGCCGCTGTGCTGGTCGCCGGTGTTGCGACGGCTCGGCCACTCGGCCCGTACGGCGGCCGTCCTCGGTGTGCTCGCCGTGGGCGCCGGGATACCGCTGCTGACCCAGTCCGCCGTCGCGGGGCTGGTCTCCACGATCCTCTTCGGCACGTCGTTCCTCATGGTGGTCGCGGTCTTCACCGACATCGCCCGCGCCCAGCTCGCGCCGCACCAGTGGACGCCGGCGATCGGCGGGCTCACCGTCGCGTTCGCCACCGGCCAGTCCGCGGGACCGGTGCTTGCCGGCCTGCTCGCGGACACCGCCGGCGGGATCGAGCTCGGCCTCGCCGTGTCGACCGGTGTCCTCTTCGTCGCGGCCGGCGTCTCGCTGGCGCAGCGCCCGGCGCCGCGGTGAGTCAGAACCTGCCCTCGCGCAGCCAGTCGCGCAGCTCGGTGCGACGGATCTTGCCGGACACCGTCTTCGGCAGCTCGCTGACGAAGAACACCTCGCGCGGGTACTTGTACGGCGCGGTCTGGGCCTTCACGAACTCCTGGATCTCCACGGCGAGCTCGGGCGAACCGGTGTAGCCGGGCGCGAGGATGACGAACGCGGTGACGATCTGCGTCCGCTGCGGGTCGTCCTTGCCGACGACCGCTGACTCGGCGACGGCCGGGTGCTCGACGAGCGCTGACTCCACCTCGAACGGCCCGATCCGGTACGCAGACGACGTGATCACGTCGTCCGACCTGCCCTCGAACCAGAAGTAGCCGTCCGCGTCCTTGCGCGCCTTGTCGCCGGTGAAGTACCAGCCACCGGTGAACACCGCGGCGGTCGCGTCCGGCGCCCGGTAGTACTCGCGGAACAGCCCGAGCGGCCTCGGCTCGGCCCGCACGCAGACGTTGCCGACCTCACCGGTCGGCACCTCACCGCCGTCGTCGTCGCGCACGTCCACCTCGTAGCCGGGTGCCGGCTTGCCCATCGAGCCCGGCCGCACCGGCACCGCGCGGTAGTTGGCGACGATGTTCGTGGTCTCCGTCTGGCCGTAACCGTCGTAGACGGTCAGCCCGCCGGTGCCCTCCTTCCACACCTTGATCACCTCGGGGTTGAGCGGCTCGCCCGCGCTCGTGCAGTGCCGCAGCGTGGAGAAGTCGTACGCGCCGAGGTCGGCAAGCACGAGCATCCGGTACAGCGTCGGCGGCGCGCAGAACGACGTGATGCCCTGGTCCTGCACGACCCGGAGGATGGTGTCGGCGTCCGGCTTGCCCATGTCCATCTGCACGACGGTCGCGCGCTGGTGCCACTGGCCGAACAGCTTCCCCCACGCGGCCTTCGCCCAGCCGGTGTCTGAGATCGTCCAGTGCAGGTCGCCGGGCCGCAGGTCGTGCCAGTACCGCGCGGTGATGACGTGGCCGAGGCTCAGCGACGCCTGGGTGTGCAACACCATCTTCGGGTGCGCGACCGTGCCGGAGGTGAAGTAGATGAGCATCGGGTCGGACGCCGCCGTCGGATCGGTTGGCGTCGCGGCGTCACCGGCCTCGGCGACGGCCGTGTCGAAGTCGATCCAGCCGTCCGCCACGGCGCCGTCGCCGGCCACGCAGAGCTTGCGCCGTACCGTCGGCAGCTCGGCCACCACCTCGTCGACCTTCGCCGCGCCAGGTCCGTCGACGACGACGGCGACCGCGTCGGCAGACGTGACCCGGTACGCGATGTCCTTGGCGGTGAGCAGGTTCGGCCCCGGCATGGGGATGGCGCCGATCCTGATCGCGCCGAGCACGGCCGCGTACCAGGCGGGCACCCGCGGGAGCATCACGAAGACGGAGTCGCCCTTGCCGATGCCCAGGTCGAGGAACGCACGCGCGGCCTGCCGCGACAGCGCCGCCAGCTCTGCCGCGGTGTGCCTCGCCGACACGTCGCCCTTGGCGTCCAGGCTGAGCAGTGCGAGCGCGTCCGGGTCGGCCTTCGCCCAACTCTCCACGATGTCGAGGACGGGGTTGAACCGTTCCGGCGGCGTCAGGTCGAAAGCGGCCCGCTCGTCGTCGTAGGACTGCAGGTTGGGTTCGCAGTCACGGGTCGGTCGCTCGACAGGCATCATCGTCCTCCGTTCGATTCTCCCCGGAGGCTAGTCGCTTCCGGCACTGTCGGCTACCGCCTGTCGGTCGGCGACCGGGGGACGGCGGCACGGTAACCTCGCGACGTGCGCAACGGCCGGAAATGGGTAGTAGCGGGCACCGTCGCAAGCCTCGTGGCGACCGCGGCCTGTGTGCCCGCGACGTCCGACGCGCGCTCCACCGGCACCCCGGACGAGTCGCGCAGCACGTCTTCGTCGGAACGCACACCGACGAAGAGCGCCACGGCCGACCGGCCACCGCTGCACGGCCGGGTGATCGTGGTCGACCCCGGGCACAACGGCGCCAACGCCGCGCATCCGCAGCGGATCAACAAGCTGGTCGACGCGGGCGGGCTGCGCAAGCCGTGCAACACCGTCGGCGCCGAGACCGACGGCGGCTACCCGGAGCACGCGCTCAACTGGGCGGTCACGAAGCGGCTGACGAAGCGGCTGCGCGCACACGGCGCCACGGTGATCCTCACCAGGAAGAACGACCACGGCGTCGGACCGTGCATGGACGAGCGCGGCAGGACGGCCGCCAGGCACGACGCCGACCTGCTCGTCTCCGTACATGCCGACGGCAGCAGCGCGCGGGCGCACGGCTTCACCGTGCTGCGTCCGGCGAAGGTCCCCGGCTACACCGCCGGTACGTTCGGCGAGTCGAGGTCGCTCGCGACCGACGTCGCGGACGCGCTCGCCGGCCACGGCTTCACCAGGTCGACGTACCTGGGCAAGAACGGCATCGAGGCGCGCGACGACCTCGGCACGTTGAACCTGGCGCGCTCCCCCGCGGCCATGGTGGAGATGGGCAACATGCGCAACACGGCGGACGCGAAGGTGCTGCGCAGCGCCAAGGGCAGGAAGCGGATGGTCCGCGGTCTCACCGCCGGCGTGGTCGACTACCTGGCCCGCGGCTGACCGTGGCCGGTTCCGGTCGTGCACCGTCGAGCCAGCGATGGCACCATGCGGTGATGTTCAGACGCGCGGCACTCGCCGGGATCGTCACGGGTGCGGCCCTGCTCGCGGCCGGCTGCGGTGGCGGCTGCAGCAGCTCGACAGGAACCTGCGAGGCGGAGACCAACTGGCCAGCCATCATCGGCGGCCTCGCCGCCGCGGTAGTGTTCGTCGGCCTGGTCGTGCTCGTCATCGTCCTCATGGCCCGCAGCTCGGCGAAGAAGAAACGGCAGCGGGAGCACGAGCTGCAGCAGGTACTCAGCGGCCCGCCGGTCCTAGGCAACCAGGCACCCACCTCGCCGTACGGCCCACCGCCACAAGGACCACCGCCGCCGCAGCGACACACCGCCACAAGGACCACCGCCGCCGGAGCAGGGCTGGCAGCCACCGCCGCAGTAGGCGGCGGGCGGTCGGCCCCGTCCGTGGCCGGCTGCGGGCGGTTGGCTGCGGTGCCCGTCGGTACCGGTATGGGCCCCGAGTAGCCGGCCGCCGGCAGAGGAGAAGCATGCCCCTGCCGCCAGTCCGCCAGCCGTTGCCCGGCGACCGCAGCCTCCGCCGCCGCCCCGGCGGCAAGGCCGGGCGGAAATGCGTCAGGCTCCCGGCCGGTGGGCCGGGAGCCTGGTCTAATGCTCGTCGAGCGAGGTGAGGATCAGCGAGCCTCGTGCTGCGCCGGAGCGGTACGGGAACGCGAGCTCATGATCCACTTCGCTGCCACCACTGACAGGACGACACCCAGCGCCGCCTCACCGGCCAGCAGTGCCCATACCGTCGCCATTGCTATCTCCTCCTCGATGGTCATCATGTCTTACGTCTGGTATCTGTATCAGCGGATCATCAACCACCGCCGTACATATCCATTGAAACTCAAAAACCGACGCTTGTCTTCCTTGGAACCGTCAAGAGTCGGTGTGATCTAGCGCACTTGGTCCGGCCCGAAGCGCACCGGCGCGTGGAAGGCCGCCTTGCGCACCGCCCGGCGCAGCGTCGCGAGCAGCACGCGGCCGGTCACCGCGATCAGCACCGCATTCGTGAGGGCCCGGCCGGCGTCCCACCCCAGCGAGGTGGCCAGGTCGTAAAGCACGTACCGGTGCAGGTTCGTCCAGGCGGACGCCGCCGGGTCGAACGAAAGCGCGGTGTCGCCGCCGAGCACGAACGGCCAGGCGGAGAGGTTGATCGCGAACCCGTAGAGGAACGCCGACAGCGCGCCGTAGCCGGCCAGCAGGACGACCTCCGCGCGGCCGCGGGCGGGCGGGAGCAGCCCGGCGCCGAGCCCCACCCAGGCCGCGGCGAACATCTGGAACGGCAGCCACGGACCGACGCCGCCGGTGAGCAGCGCGGACGCGAACAGCGTCGTGCTGCCGAGCACGAACCCGAAGCCTGGCCCGAGCACCCGGCCAGCGACGACGAGCAGGAAGAAGACGGTCTCCAGGCCGGCCAGCCCGGCGCCCAACGGCCGCAGCACCGCACCGATCGCCGTCAGCACGCCGAGCAGCGCGAGCGCTTTCACGTCGATACCGCCCTCGGCCAGCTGGGCGAGCACCACGGCGACGACCAACAGCAACAGCGTCGCGAACAGCAGCGGCGCCTCGTGTGCCGCGCTGAAGCTCGACCCCGGCGTCATGAAGAACGGCCAGCCGAACATCACCAGCCCGACGACGGACGAGGCCACCAGCGCCACCACCGACCACGGCCGCAGCCGCACCGCCGCCGGCCCGGTCACCGGCCCTCGCCCGTCGGTGCGGCGAGGTCCGGCAGCCCGCGCCGTACCTCGTCGACGGTCAGCCACGGTCCCGTACGGAGCACCTTGGCCACCTGGGGCGCGAACAGCGGCGACGAGACGACCACCGCCGCGGCCGCGTCGTCGGCGACGACCTCGCCGCCGGCGAGCACCACCACGCGGCCGGCAACGCCGGCCGCGAACTCCACGTCGTGCGTCGCCACGAGCACGCTGGCGCCGTCGCTGGCCAGCGAACGCAACACCTCCGCCAGCCGCCGCTTCGCCGGGTAGTCCAACCCGCGGGTGGGCTCGTCCAGCAGCACCACCGACGGCCGGCCGACGAGCTGCACCGCGAGCACCAGGGCGAGCCGCTGGCCCTCGGACAGGTCGTCCGGGTGCCGTGCGCCGTCGATACCCGGCGCCAGCTCGTCCAGCAGCGCACGGGTCGCGTCGGCCGGTACGGCGGACTCGGCGTCGGCCTGCGCGCACTCCTCGTCGACCGTCTCCAGGTAGAGCAGGTCGCCAGGTGTCTGCGGTACGAGCGCCACCAGCGACCGCGCCTGCGCCGCCGATAGCCGGCCGGGGTCCGCGGCGCCGACCCGTACGGTGCCGCCGTGCCGCGGACCGCTGCCCTGCAGCGCCCACAGCAGCGACGACTTGCCCGCCCCGTTGCGTCCCATCAGCGCGGTGACCTCGCCCGCGGACAGCTCCAGGTCGACGGCACGTACGGCAACCACGTCGCCGTGCCTGACCAGCACGCCGCGTGCGGCCAGCAGGGTGTCGCCGGCGCCGTTCGCCGACGGCGGCGGCGTGGCCGCCGCCAGCCGCTCACGCAGCGGGCCGGCGAGCCGGCGCGCGTCCCGTACGGAAAGCGGCAGCGGCCGCCAGCCGGCGAGCCGGCCGAGCTCGACGACCGGCGGCGCGACCTCGGTCGTCAGCAGCATGCCCGCCGGCGGGCCGTCGGTGACCGAGCCGTCGGCCGCCACCGCCACCACCCGGTCGGCGTACTGCACCACGCGCTCCAGCCGGTGCTCGGCGAGCAGCACCGTCACGCCCAGGTCGTGCACCAGCCTGGTGACGGCGGCGAGCACCTCCTCGGCGCCGCCCGGATCGAGCGCGGACGTCGGCTCGTCGAGCACCAGCACGCTCGGATGGGCGGTGAGCACCGAGCCGATCGCCACCCGTTGCTGCTGGCCGCCGGATAACGTGCGCAGCGACCGCCCGCGCAGGTCCGCGAGCCCGAGCAGGTCGAGCGTCTCCTCGACCCGCTTGCGCATCACGTCGGCGGGGAGCGCGAGCTGCTCCATGCCGTACGCGAGCTCCTCCTTGACGGTGTCCGTGACGAACCCGGCGAGCGGGTCCTGGCCCACCCGGCCGACCACGTCGGCGAGCTCTCTGGGCCGGTGGGTGCGGGTGTCGCGGCCGGCGACCGTGACCCGGCCCGCCACCGTGCCGCCGGTGAAGTGCGGCACCAGACCGGTGACCAAGCCGAGCAGGGTGGACTTACCCGCCCCGGTACGCCCGACGACCAGGCACAGCTCGCCTTCAGGGACGGTGAGGTCGGCGTCCACCAGGGTCGGCGCAGCGGCGTCGGTGTACGTCACGGTGACCTGCTCGAGGTGGATCATCCGACCACCTCGGCCGGCCACCGGGGGCCTGGTGTGCCGGTCTCCCCCGTACGTACCGGCGCCGGCGCCACGACCGCGGGCGCGCACGCGACCAGCACGGCGAGCAGCGGCAGCCAGCCCAGCTGCGGTGCGGCCAGCGGCTGCTCGGCCGCCTGGGCCACCGCCGCCGAGCTGGCGACGACGAGCGCCGCCGCGACCACTCCGCTGCCGGCGACCAGCCACTCCGGCAACCGCCACGGGTCCGGCCGGTAGCTCGTCCGGCTGACCCGGCGCCCGCCGGCCACCAGGCCGGCGACGCACAGCGCGACGCCCAGGCCCAGCATCGGCAGGCCGAGCACGGCCGGCGCGGCGCCGTCCAGCAGGCCGTACGCACCGAGGCACACCCCGACCAGGCCGCCGACGACCAGCACCGCGGTGGCTCTCCTGCTGGCGGCCGACGCGGTGACCGTGCGGCCGTACCCGCGGGAGTCCATCGCCGCGGCCAGCGCCAGCGACCGGTTGAGCGCGTCCTGCAGCACCGGCACGGCGAGCCCGCGCAGCCGCCGCAGCCAGCCGCCTGTCGCGCCGCGCAGCCGCCGCGCCCGCAGCACCCGCTGGCCGCTCTCGATGACCTGCGGCGCGACGGTCAGCGCGATCACCACGGCGACCCCGACCTCGTGCAGTGCGCCGGGTAGCGCGCGCAGCGCCCGCTTCGGGTTCGCCAGCACGTTCGCGGCACCCACGCAGCACAGCAGGGTGGCCAGCCGCAGCCCCTCGTACGCCGCGGCCAGCACACCGCCGAGCAGCACCGGACCGCCGAGCCTGATGCCGGCCAGCCACTCCGGCAGGGGCACGGTGGGCAGCTCGAACAGCACCGGGTCGTCGCTGCTGCCGCCGGTGCCGAGCAGCATGTGGAACGCCACCCGGATGGCGACGACGACCAGCCCGAGGACCAGGTAGACGCGGAACCCGCGGGCCCACGGCGCGTCGCCGCGCTTGGTGACGACGACGAGCGCGACGCAGCCGAGGACCAGGCCGAGCAGGAGGGGGTTGGTGGTGCGGCTCGCCGCGGTCGCCAACCCGAGCGCCCACAACCACCAGGCGATCGGATGCAAGCCCCGCGGGGCAACACGTAGCACTGCCTTCACTTGCCTCTCGGGGTCGGTGAGTGCGCGCACCGGACCCCGCACGCCCGGACAGTACGAGTCCCCGTGCAGTGCACGGGGACGGCGACCGGACCGGGCGGTCCGGGCTCCGTCCCGCAAACCTCGACGGAGGAGCCGCAGGTGGTCGCTCAGGTTCTCCGGCTCACCCGGGACGGGCTCACGGTTGCGGGTCAGCGCCGGATTCGCACCGGCTTCCCCTGGACGACCACGTATCGAGTTGTCTGAGCACCCATGGTACCGATGCGCAGCACCGGCGGGCTCAGCCGCGGGTCAGCCGCTGGCCCTGGCGCTCGCCGTGCCAGCGTCCGGCGCTCACCACGAACTTGCCGGCCTGCATGACCCAGCTGATCCCGGTCGGCGCGTGCACAGGGTCGCGGTAGTCGCCGACGTCGCGCACCTCGGCCGGGTCGAACGCGACCAGGTCGGCGACCATGCCCGGCCGGATGCTGCCGCGGTCGGCCAGGCCGAACGTGGCGGCGGGCAGCGCGGTCATCTTGTGTACGGCGACGCTCAGGTCGAGCAGCTGCCGCTCCCGTACGTACCGGCCGAGCACCCGCGGGAAAGTACCGAACAGCCGCGGATGCGGCTTGCCGCCGACACCGGGCGGCAGCCCGTCGGAACCGATCATCGTGTGGTCGTCGAGCAGGCCGGCGACGAGGTCGTCCTCGGTCATGCTGAACATCACCGCGGACACCCGCAGCCGTTCCCTGCACAGCACCTCGACGAAGGCGTCGAACGGGTCGCAGCCGAGCCGCTCGCCGATCTCCCTGACGGTCAGCCCCTCCAGCTCGTGGCTTGCGGTGGACGCGACGAGCACCTCGTCCCACGCGTCGCTGCACTCCGCCCGGAGCCGGTCGAGGGTCGGCGGGTCGGCGAGGCCGGCAAGCATGTCGGGCTCACCATCCTCCTGGAACCACGCCGGCAGCCAGGTGGTCAGCATGGTGGAAGACGCCGTGTACGGGTAGACGTCCTGGGTGACCGGCTGGCCCGCCTCCCGCGCCGCGGCGAGCTGCTCGAGCGCCGCAGGCACGCTCCCCCAGCTCGGCCGGCCGGCGGCCTTCAGGTGGGAGATCTGCACGGCGCGGTCGGCCGACCGGCCGATGGTCAACGCCTCGTCGATGCTCTGCGCCAGGTGCTCACCCTCGTTGCGCATGTGGGTCGCGTAGATCCCGCCGTCCGGCAGCCACTTCGCCAGCTCGACCAGCTCGTCGGCGTCGCTGAACACCGCTGGCGGGTAGATCAGACCGCTGGACAGGCCGAAGCAGCCGGCGTCCATCGCCGCGCGCAGCAGCTCCCCCATCTGCCGGCGCTGCGGCCGGGTGGTCGGCTTGTTCGCCATGCCGGCCACGGCGAGCCGCAGCGTGCCGTGCCCGGCAAGCGGCACGTAGTTCGTCACGTACCCGGCGGTGTCGAGCCGGTCGAGCAGCTCCGCGAACGACGACCAGCCCCACGGCAGCTCGGGGAAGATCCGG
Source organism: Streptosporangiales bacterium (assembly GCA_009379825.1). Lineage (NCBI taxonomy): Bacteria > Bacillati > Actinomycetota > Actinomycetes > Streptosporangiales > Streptosporangiales bacterium. Next base: position 37,325 of record WHTA01000002.1, on the reverse strand, counting down.
CTGGTCAGCGCGGCCAGCTCGGCCCGCCTGCCATGCCCGACGGGAGCCAGCGAGAACCCGCAGTTGCCGACGACCTCCGTGGTGACGCCCTGCAGGATCTTCGTGGTGTCGTCCTCGTCGAGCAGCGGCGCGTTGTCCGCGTGCGAGTGCACGTCGATGAACCCGGGCGCGAGCACCAGGTCGCCTGCGTCGAGGCTGCGGTACCCCTCGGACGGGATCGCGCCGGCGGGCTCCACGGCCGCGATCCGCGCGCCGTCGAGCAGGACGTCGCGTACCTCGGGCGTGCCGAGGAGCCCGTCCACCACCGTTGCGCCCCGGATCACGACGTCACCGCCACGACCCGCCGTGCTGAACGTAGCGGCCACCGCCGAGTACCTCCGTCTACCCCCGAGTCGTACCCCCTCGGATGTTGATCATGGCGAAGGTGTCGGTCCGGCGTCCACCCCCTGCGGCTAGTTCTGCCGCTGGCTACCCGAGTCTGCCGACCCGTCGGCGCCGTTGGCCTCGCTGATGACCAGCTCGAACCCCCCGCTGTGTTCCTTGGCGCCCTTGACGACCGCGGTCTCGAGCACGTCCGAGCCCTTGGCGTCGCGCTGCATCATCGGGTCGGTACGCAGGTCCCTGGTCAGCGAGAAACACAGCAGCACGAGCACGATCGCAAACGGCAGCGCGCCGATGAAGGTCGGGTTCTGGATGCCCTGGAGCGCCTTGTTCCCGCCGGTCGCGGCTCCCCAGAAGATGACCATCCAGCGGCGCGGCTCGATGGATCCGCGCTGCGACAACGTGCCCATCACGATCGACGCCGCGTCGGCACCTGAGACGAAGAAGATGGCCACCAACGCCATGACCACCACCGACGTGATGCCGGTCCACGGCAGCTGCTGCAGCACGTTGAAGGTGATCTCCTCGGGGAAGCCGTCCCCGAAGGGGTTGCCGCCCTTCCGCTGCTCGTCGATCGCGGTGCCGCCGAAGATCGAGAACCAGACCAGGCTCACCAGGCTGGGCACCAGGATCACGCCGGCCACGAACTGCCGCACGGTGCGGCCGCGGCTGATCCGGGCGAGGAACATCCCGACGAACGGCGTCCAGGAGATCCACCACGCCCAGTAGAAGATCGTCCAGGTGGACAGGAACTTGTCCATCTCCTTGCCGCCGGTCGCGCCCGAGCGAGCCGCCATCGTGCCGAAGTCCTGGAGGTACGTCCCGACCGAGGTCGGCAGGAGCTGCATGATGAGGACGGTCGGGCCGACGACGAACAGGAAGAGCGCGAGCAGCGCCGCAAGCACCATGTTGAGGTTCGACAGGTACTGGATGCCCCGTGCGATGCCGGAGACGGCGGACAGGATGAAACACACGGTCAACACGACGATGATCGGGACCAGCACGGACGGTCCGAGACCGGCGATCCAGCCCGCTTCCTGCATGCCGGTCTTGATCTGCAGCGCGCCGATGCCGAGCGAGGCGGCCGACCCGAACAGCGTGGCGAACAACGCGAGCGCGTCGATCAGCTTGCTCACCGGGCCCTCGGCGCGCCGCCTGCCGAGCAGCGGTACGAAGGCGGCGCTGATCAGCTGCCGGCGGCCGCGGCGGAAGGAGCTATACGCGATGGCCAGGCCCAGCACCGCGTAGATCGCCCACGGGTGCAGCGTCCAGTGGAACAGGGACGTCGCCATGGCCGTCTCGATCGCCGCCTGGCTCCTGGCAGGCTCGGTGCCTGGCGGCGGGCCCATGAAGAAGGTCAGCGGCTCCGCCATGCCGAAGAACATCAGGCCGATGCCCATACCCGCGCTGAACATCATGGCGATCCATGAGACCGTGCGGAACTCCGGCTTCTCGTCGTCGCTGCCGAGCGGGATGTTCCCGTACCTGCTGAAGGCCAGCCACAGCACGAACACCACGAACCCGGTGGCGGCGAGCACGAACGTCCAGCCCAGGTTCGCCAGCAGCCAGCTCAGCGCGCCCTTACACGATCCAGTCGGTACGCGCGGGCCCGACGGTGCCAGCGGCGGCGCCACCGGTGTCGGTCAGGCTGGGCCGCTCCTCGAGCTCGACTGCTTGGTCCCCGTCCGTTCTTGCCATCGTCGCAGCCGTGCGCGGCCTACCTCCCCGAGTCGTCGGCACCTCAGCGCGCGCCAAGTTACCAGTCGGGGAAGAACGATCATCGCGAAGGACGGTGCGACGAACAGTCTTGACTGCCGTATTACCTAATCGAGGTCGAGGAAGGTCTCCAGGCCCACGGAGAGTCCCGGCGTGGCCGGCACCCGCCGCACGCCGAGCAGCACGCCGGGCATGAACGAGGCCCGGTCGAACGAGTCGTGTCTGATCGTCAGCGCCTCGCCAGTGGTGCCGAACAGCACCTCCTGGTGCGCCACCCGCCCGGCCAGCCGCGCCGCGTGCACCCGCACGCCGTCGACATCGGTGCCGCGCGCACCGTCGAGCTCCTGCACGGTGGCGTCCGGCGCCGGACCGAGACCGCCCTCCGCGCGCGCCTGCGCGATCAGCTGCGCCGTGCGGTACGCGGTGCCGCTCGGTGCGTCCACCTTGTTCGGGTGGTGCAGCTCGAGCACCTCGGCGGACTCGTAGAACCTCGCCGCACGGGTGGCGAAGTGCATCATGAGCACCGCGCCGACGCTGAAGTTCGCGGCGACGAGCACGCCGACCGACGGCGCCTCGCGCAGCCAGCCACGTACCGCCGCCAGCCGGTCCTCGTCGAACCCGGAGGTGCCCACGACGGCGTGCACGCCGTGCTCGACGCACCAGCGCAGGTTGTCCATCACGACGTCCGGTCGGGTGAAGTCCACCACCACCTCGGCGCCGGACGACGTCAGCACGTCGAGCTTGTCGTCCTGGTCGACCCTGGCGACCAGCTCCAGGTCGTCGGCATCGTCGACCGCCCGGCACACCTCGCCGCCCATCCGGCCGGCGGCGCCGAGCACACCTACTCGCGTCGTCATTCGCGCACCGTTTCGCTGAAGTCCTTGTCCTCGTCGAACGGGCCCACGACGGCGAGGTTCAGCCGGCCACGCAGCAGGTCGCGTGCGACCGCGCGAACCTCGTCGAGCGTCACCGCGCTGATCCGCTCGAGCACCTGGTCGATGGAGAGCAGCTCGCCGTGCACGAGCTCGCTCTTGCCGAGCCGGCTCATCCGCGACGACGTGTCCTCGATACCGAGCACAGTGGCGCCGCGCAGCTGCCCCTTGCCGCGGTCCAGCTCCTCCTCGGCGATGCCGTGCTCGGCCACCTCGAGCAGCTGGTCGCGGCAGATGGCGAGCACGTCGTCGACCTTCTCCGGCAGGCAGCCCGCGTAGATGCCGAACAGCCCGGCGTCGGCGTACTGCGACGCGTAGGAGAACACGTTGTACGCCAGGCCGCGCTTCTCCCGCACCTCCTGGAACAGCCGCGACGACATGCCGCCGCCGAGCGCGGCGTTCAGCACGCCGAGCGCGAACCTGCGGTCGTCGGCACGGGCCAGGCCGGGCAGGCCGAGCACCAGGTTCGCCTGCTCCGTCTTCCTGCGCAGTACGGAGACCGGGTCACCCACCGCCGGCAGCGGTGCCGGGCCGGACCGCGCCGGCGAAGGCGCGGTGTCCGGGTCGCCGAGCGCCTCGGCCCGGTTGAACGCGGACCGCACCTGCCGCACCACCTTGGCGTGGTCGAGGTTGCCCGCGGCGGCGACCACGATGTGCGGTGCCCGGTAGCGCCTGCGGTAGTACCCGGCCACCTGCCGGCGGCTCAGCGCGTTGATCGACTCGACGGTGCCGAGGATCGGCCGGCCGAGCGGGCTGTCGCCGAACAGCGTCGCCGCGAACACGTCGTGCACGACGTCGCCAGGGTCGTCCTCGTTCATGGCGATCTCTTCGAGCACGACGCCGCGTTCGCTCTCCACGTCGTGCGCGGTGATCACCGACGACGTCACCATGTCGCACACCACGTCCACGGCGAGCGACAGGTCGACGTCGAGCACCCGCGCGTAGAAGCAGGTGTACTCCTTGGTGGTGAACGCGTTCATCTCACCACCGACGGCGTCGACCTCTTCGGCGATGTCGAGCGCGCTCCTGCGCTTGGTGCCCTTGAAGAGCAGGTGCTCGAGGTAGTGGCTGGCGCCGGCCAGCGACGAGGTCTCGTCGCGGGAGCCGACGCCTACCCACACCCCGAACGAGACCGAGCGGACGTTCGGCACCGCCTCCGTGACGACCCGCAACCCGCCGGGCAGCACCGTGCGGCGGGTGGCTCCCGCGCCGTCACGTGCCCTCACCAGGGTGCGGGTCGATCCCGGTGGCTGGTCGGTTGCCAGCACAGCACCTCGCTTCGCCGTTGGAATCCCCCGGGACGCGCCGTTACTCCTCGTCGTCGTCCTCGGAGTTCCCCTCGAGCACGGGCACGAGCGACAGCTTGCCGCGCGAGTCGATCTCGGTGATCTCCACCTGGATCTTGTCACCGATCTTGGCCACGTCCTCCACCTCGTTGACCCGCTTGTTGTCGTTGAGGGCCCGCATGTTGGAGACGTGCAGCAACCCGTCACGGCCGGGCAGCAGCGAGATGAACGCACCGAACGACGTGATCTTCACGACCGTGCCCAGGTAGCGCTCGCCGACCTCGGGCAGCTGCGGGTTGGCGATGGCGTTGATCTGCGCACGCGCCTCCTCGGCGGACTTGCCGTCGGACGCACCGATGTAGATCGTGCCGTCGTCCTCGATCGAGATGTCCGCGCCGGTCTCGTCCTGGATCGTGTTGATGACCTTGCCCTTCGGCCCGATCACCTCGCCGATCTTGTCCACCGGCACCTTGATGGTGATGATCCGCGGCGCGTACGGGGACATCTCGGCCGGGGCGGAGATGGCCTCCTCCATCACACCGAGGATGGTCAGCCTGGCCTCACGTGCCTGGGTGAGCGCGCCGGCGAGGATGTTCGCCGGGATGCCGTCGAGCTTCGTGTCGAGCTGCAGCGCAGTGACGTACTCGCGGCTGCCTGCGACCTTGAAGTCCATGTCGCCGAACGCGTCCTCGGCACCGAGGATGTCGGTCAGCGTCACGTACTGGGTCTGCCCGTCGTCGTCCTTGTCGCTGATCAGACCCATGGCGATGCCGGCAATGGTGGCCTTCAGCGGAACGCCCGCCTGCAGCAGCCCCATGGTGCTCGCGCACACCGAGCCCATCGACGTCGACCCGTTCGAGCCGATCGCCTCGGACACCTGGCGGATCGCGTACGGGAACTCCTCCCGCGTCGGCAGCACCGGTTCGATGGCCCGCTCGGCGAGCGCACCGTGGCCGATCTCGCGCCGCTTCGGCGACCCGACGCGGCCGGTCTCACCGGTGGAGAACGGCGGCATGTTGTAGTTGTGCATGTACCGCTTCGTCGTCTCCGGCGAGAGCGTGTCGAGCTTCTGCTCCAGCCCGAGCATGTTCAGCGTGGTGATGCCGAGCACCTGGGTCTCGCCGCGCTCGAAGAGCGCCGAGCCGTGCACCCGCGGCACCACGCCGACCTCGGCCGACAGCCGCCTGATGTCGGCCAGCCCGCGCCCGTCGATACGCACCTTGTCGCGGATGATCCGCTGCCTGACCAGCTTCTTGGTCAGCGACCTGAACGCGGCGGAGATCTCCTTCTCGCGCTCGGTGAAGCGCTCGGCGAGCTGCTCCTTGACGTTCGCCTTCACCTGGTCGGTCTCGGACTCGCGCTGCTGCTTGTCCGCGATGGTCAGCACGCGGCCGAGCTCGTCGGCCGCGGCCGCCTCGACGGCCTCCGCGACGTCCTCCTGGTAGTCGACGACCACCGGGTACTCGCCGTGCGTTACGCCGGCGCGCCGGGCCAGGTCGGCCTGCGCGTGGCAGAGCACCCTGATGTGCGGCTTGGCGGCCTCCAGGCCGCTGGCCACGATCTCCTCCGTCGGCGCCTGCGCGCCACCGCGCACCAGCTCGACGGTGGCCCCGGTGGCCTCCGCCTCGACCATCATGATCGCGACGTCGTCGTCGTCGAGCATCCGGCCGGCGATCACCATGTCGAAGACGGCCTTGCCGACCTGCTCGTGCGTCGGGAACGCGATCCATTCGCCGTCGACCAGCGCCATCCGCACCGAGCCGAGCGGGCCGCTGAACGGCAGGCCGGCCAGCAGCGTGGACGCGTACGCGGCGTTCATCGCCACGACGTCGTACATGTGGTCCGGCTCCAGCGAGAGCACGGTGGCCACGATCTGCACCTCGTTGCGCAGACCGTCGACGAACGACGGGCGCAGCGCGCGGTCGGTCAACCGGCAGGTGAGGACGGCGTCCGTGCTCGGGCGCCCCTCCCGGCGGAAGAACGAGCCGGGAATCCGGCCGACCGCGTACATCTTCTCCTCGACGTCGACCGTCAGGGGGAAGAAGTCGAGGTGCTCCTTCGGCTGCTTCGACGCGGTGGTCGCGGACAACACCATGGTGTCGCCGAGATACGCGACGGCGGAGCCGTTCGCCAGCCGGGCCAGCCGACCGGTCTCGAACCTGATGACCTGCTTGCCGAACGAGCCATTGTCGATGACTGCCTCGGCGTAGTGAACCTCTGGACCCTCCACGGGTCGCTCCTTCCTTACCGGCCCACTCTTCGCTGCTAGGGCGTCGCGCCGGTCATCGATCGAAGCACGCGGTGTCGCGCCTGGCGCTCACCGCGTACCACTACCGAGGACCGTCGAGACGCTAGTCCCGAAGTGTGGGCAGGTACGTTGATCCAGTTGTGCAAATACTGAAGAGAGCGGACTCCTCGTCGAGAGTCCGCTCTCCGGGTTTGTCAGCGCCGCAACCCGAGCCGTTCGATGAGGCTCCGGTAGCGGGTGATGTCGCTCTTGTGTAGGTAGTTCAGCAGCCGACGGCGCTTCCCTACCAGGAGCAGCAGACCACGACGGCTGTGGTGGTCGTGCTTGTGCTCCTTCATGTGCTCGGTGAGCTCGGTGATGCGCTGGGTCAGCAGCGCCACCTGGACCTCTGGCGAACCGGTGTCACCCTCAGCCGTGGCGTACTCGGAGATGATCTTCTGCTTCGTGGCGATGTCGAGCGACACGAGGCTCCTTCCAATGGTCGTTGCGCGGCGCTGCGGGCCTTGACAGGTGCGCTCCGGGTCAACCGGCGCCACACCACCCGCGCACTCTCGATCCGCGGCCGGCATAGACGGCATGTCCAGAGTAACAGCCCAGGTGAACACGTCCCCCCGCAGGCATGCCGGGCCGGCTAGGTGGAGCCGAGCAACTCGCGGATGGCGTCCACGTCGGCCTTCATCTGCTCGACCAGCGCATCCACCGAGTCGAAGACCTGCTGCCCGCGGACCCGGGCGACGAACTCCACCCGGACGCGCTCGCCGTACAGCTCCAGGTCGTCGCGGTCCAGGCAGTACGCCTCCACCTGTCGTTCCGCACCGTGGAACTGCGGGTTCGTCCCCACCGAGATCGCCGCCGGCAGCCGGCTGCCCCCGGCCCGCTCCAGCCAGCCCGCGTAGATCCCGTCCGCGGGCACCACGAGCTCCTGCGGGCTCATCAGGTTGGCGGTGGGAAAGCCGAGCTCACGGCCGCGGTGGGCACCCTCGACGACCACGCCGGACACGGCGAACGGCCGGCCGAGCACCTCGGCGGCGACCGCCACGTCACCGGCAAGCAGCGCCGCCCGGGTGCGCGAGGACGAGAACCGCGCCTCCACGTCGCCCTGCGCGGGGATGATCTCCGCCGTGTAGCCGTAGCGCTGCCCCAGCTCGGCGAGCAGCTGCACGTCGCCGGCCGCCTTGTGCCCGAACCTGAAGTCGTCGCCGACGACGAACGCCGTCGGCCGCAGCCACCGCACCAGGTCCGCGACGAAGTCCTCCGGCGCCTGCTTGGACATCTCCGCGGTGAACGGCAGCACAAGGACGGCGTCGGCACCCGCGGCGGCCGCGAGCGGTGCCCGGTGCTCCGGCAGCGACAGCAGCGGCAGCGCCGTGTCCGGGCGGATCACGCTCTGCGGGTGCGGGTGGAAGGTGACCACGACGGTCTGCGCGCCCACCGCGCGGGCGCGTTCCGCGGCGGCGCCGACGACCCGCGCGTGCCCGCGGTGCACGCCGTCGAACACTCCGATGGTCACCACCGAGGGACCGAAGCCTTCTGGCACCTCGTCGAACCCGTGCCACAGCGGCACCGCGCTCACCTGACCCCTACCTTTCACGATCCCTACGACGTGTCCAGCCACCTGCCGCCCACTCTACGGACCGGCGGTGGACACCGTTACGGCGCGAACACGGCGACCGGTTTCGCCCGTCCTGCCTGGTCCTCCACCAGCGCGAGGAAGCTGCCGTCCGGGCCGTAGACGGCCACCGGCCCCTCCGTGCCCGTCGCCGGCAACCGGCCGCCGTGGGCCAGCGACCTGGCCATGGCGGCGTCGACCTGCCGGCGCGGGAACGCCAGCGCGGCCGCGTCGCCGAGCGGCAGCGCGGTGAACTCCTCGGCCAGCTGCTCGAGCGTGCGCGCCACGTCGAGGGTGAACGGCCCCACCCTGGTACGCCGCAGCGCGGTCAGGTGGCCGCCGACGCCGAGCGCCGCGCCGAGGTCACGGGCGAGCGCGCGGACGTACGTGCCGGTGCTGCACTCCACCACAGCGTCCACGTCGAGGTACGCCGGGTCGTCGCGCCTGACGGCCGACACGTCGAAGCGGCTCACCGTCACCTGGCGTGCCTCCAGCTCGACCTGCTCGCCGGACCTGACCCGCTGGTACGCGCGCTTGCCGTCCACCTTGACCGCGGACACGGCGGACGGCACCTGGCTGATGGTACCGGTGAGCGTCCGAACGGCGTCCGCGAACGCGGCGTCGGTGACGCCGGCAGGTGCCGCCTGCGCGACCAGCTCGCCCTCGGCGTCGTCGGTCGTCGTCGACGCCCCCAGCCTGATCGTCGCTTCGTAGACCTTGTCGGTCAGCGCCAGCCGGCCGAGCAGCCTGGTCGCCCTGCCGATGCCGACGACCAGCACGCCGGTCGCCATCGGGTCCAGCGTGCCGGCGTGGCCGACCTTGCGGGTGCCGGCCAGCCGGCGCATCTTCGCGACCACGTCGTGCGACGTCCAGCCGGCCGGCTTGTCGACGATCGCCAGCCCTCCCGGCGCCTCGTTCGCGTCACCCATGACAGGCCGGTCTTACGCCTCGTCGTCGGTCGCCGGCTTGCGGTACGGGTCCGCGTCGCCGATCGGCTGGGCGTCGACGGCCAGCTGCGCGACCTCTTCGTCGCGACGGCGCGCCTGGTGGATCAGGTCGTCGATGTGCCGCGCGTTGGTGGGCAGCTCGTCCGGCTGGAACGCCACCGTCGGCGTGTGCTTGATGCCGGTCTGCTTGCCCACCTCGGCGCGGATCAGCCCCTGCGCGCTGGCCAGCGCGGCCGCCGTGCCCTCCCAGTCGGCGTCGTCGCCGTAGACGGTGTAGAAGACCGTGGCGTCGCGCAGGTCCGCGGTGATCCGCACGTCGGTCACCGTTACGAACCCGAGCCGTGGGTCCTTGATCTGCCGCTCCAGCATGCGCGCGACGATCTCGCGGATGCGGTCCTGCAGCCTCCGCTGTCGCTGTTCGTTCACCGGCACCGCGGCCGCCCCCTCTCTCCCTACGTGTCTTCGTCGCCGAGGACCCGGTGCCTGGCGGCCAGCACGTCCAGCTCCGGGCGGGCGGCGACGAGCCGCTCACAAGCTTCGAGGACATGCTGGCAGTGCCCGGCGGCACCGGCCACGACCGCCACTCCGACGGTCACCCGCCGGTACACCTCGACATCGCCGACCTCGGCTGCGGCGACGAGGAAACGCCGCCGCAGCTCGGCCACGACCGGCCGTACGATCGACCGCTTCTCCTTCAGCGAGTGGACGTCACCGAGGAGCAGGTCGAGCTCCAGTGTCCCGACGAACATGACAGTCAGTTCTCACCTGCCGCGAGCTGGCGCCCGCCGCAGACCTAGACCCTGGCCTTCTCCCTCATCTCGTACGTCTCGATCGTGTCGCCCTCCTCGATCTCGCTGTAGCTGAGGGTCAGACCGCACTCGAAGCCCTCACGGACCTCCGTGACGTCGTCCTTCTCCCTGCGCAGCGAGGCCACCTTGAGGTTGTCCCGCACGACCACGCCGTTGCGCATCAGGCGGGCACTCGCGCCACGCTTGACCAGACCGTCGGTGACCATGCAGCCGGCGATGTTGCCGAACCTGCTCGACCGGAACACCGCACGGATCTCCGCGCCGCCGAGGTGCACTTCCTCGTAGATCGGCTTGAGCATGCCCTTGAGCGCCGCCTCGATCTCCTCGATCGCCTGGTAGATGACCGAGTAGAACCTGATCTCGACGCCTTCGCGCTCCGCCAGCTCCGCCGTCTTGCCCTGCGGCCGGACGTTGAAGCCGATGATGATCGCACCGTCGATGGTCGCCAGGTTGACGTCGCTCTCGGTGATGGCGCCGACGCCGCGGTGTAGGATCCGCAGGTCGACCTCCTCGCCGACGTCCAGCTTGAGCAGCGCCTCCTCGAGCGCCTCGACCGAACCGGACACGTCGCCCTTGATGATGAGGTTGAGCGTGCGCTTCTCCTCGAGGATCTTGGAGAGATCGTCGAGGCTGACCCGCTTGCTGCTGCGAGCGAGCTGCGCGTTGCGTTCCCGCGCTTCCCTCGTCTGGGCGATCTGCCGCGCCGTGCGGTCCTCCCGGACGGCGAGCAGGTTGTCCCCGGCCGAAGGCAGGCTGGTGAGACCGACGACCAACGCCGGTCGTGACGGGCCTGCCTTCTCCAGGTTCTGGTTGTGCTCGTCGAGCAGTGCCCGCACTCGACCGAACCCGGTGCCGCAGACGATCGTGTCGCCGACGCGCAGCGTGCCGCGCTGCACCAGGACGGTTGCGACCGGACCGCGACCGCGGTCGAGGTGCGCCTCGATCGCGACGCCCTCGGCGGGCTGGTTCGGGTTCGCGTGCAGGTCCAAGGTGGCGTCCGCGGTGAGCACCAGCGCCTCGAGCACGCCCGCGATGTTGACCAGGTTCTTCGGCGAGCACTCCACGAACATCGTGTCGCCGCCGAACTCTTCCGCAACGAGGTTGTACTCGGTGAGCTGGCTGCGCACCTTCGTCGGGTCCGCACCCTCGACGTCGATCTTGGTGATCGCCACCACGATCGGCACACCCGCCGCCTGTGCGTGGTTCAGCGCTTCGACCGTCTGCGGCATGACGCCGTCGTCGGCCGCCACCACCAGGACGACGATGTCCGTCGTCTGCGCACCGCGGGCACGCATGGAGGTGAACGCCTCGTGGCCGGGGGTGTCGATGAACGTCAGCTTGCGCTCGTTCTCTTCCACCTCGGTCGTCACCTGGTACGCACCGATGTGCTGGGTGATGCCGCCGGCTTCCTCGTCGACGATGTTCGTCCGGCGGATCGCGTCGAGCAGCTTGGTCTTGCCGTGGTCGACGTGACCCATGATGGTGACCACCGGCGGCCGCGGCAGCATGTCCGCCTCGTCGCCGACGTCCTCACCGAACTCGAGCTTGAACGACTCGAGCAGCTCGCGGTCCTCGTCCTCAGGCGAGACCACGCGGATCTCGTACCCCAGCTCGGAGCCGAGCACCTCGAGCGTCTCGTCGGACACCGACTGGGTCGCGGTGACCATCTCGCCGAGGTGGAACATCACCTGCACGAGCGACGCCGGGTTGGCGCCGATCTTGTCGGCGAAGTCGGTCAGCGTCGCGCCGCGGCGCAGCCGGATCGTCTGCCCGGAGCCACGCGGCACCTGCACACCGCCGACCGACGGCGCCTGCATGTTGTCGAACTCTTGACGGCGCTGCTTGCGCGACTTCCGGCCCTTGCCCGCCCGGCCGCCAGGCCGCCCGAAGGCACCGGCAGTGCCACCGCGTCCGCGGCCACCGCCGCCACCGGGGCGACCACGACCGCCGGGGCCGCCTGGACCGCCAGGCCCCGGGGGGCCACCGCCACCGGGGCCGCCGCGGCCGCCTCCCGGCGGGCCACCCGCCGGTGCGAAACCGCCGCCACCGCCGCCGCGCGGAGCACCGCGGCCACCGCCACCGCCACCGCCGCGCTGGCCACCGCCACCGCCGCCCTGGCCACCGCCACCGCCGCCCTGGCCACCGCCACCGGGACGCCCAGGACCCTGCGGGCCCTGCGGTCGCGGCGGCATCATGCTCGGCGTCGGCCTGGCACCGCTCGGCAGCCGCGGACCGTCGCCGCCGCGCCCCTGGCCGGAGCCGGCGCCACCTGTTGGGCGGGCCTGCTGCCCTCCGGGCCGTGGGCCGCTCGGCTTCGGCCGAGCGGTCTGGCCCATACCGGTGCTGGACGACGACAGGAACGGGTTGTTGCCGGGACGCGGACGTCCCTGCCCCCGCTTGTCCGCAGGCGGACCTGGCCGCGGCCCCGGGCGCGGGCCCGGACGCGGCGGCGCGGGGGTGGACGCAGCCGCGGGCTCCGCCCCGTCGGCCCCGTCGCCGGGCTCGGCGGGCTGGTCGGGCTGGTCGGCCGCACCGGTGTCGACGGGCTCAGCCGCCACCGGCTCGACCGGCTGGTCCCCGATCACGGACGCGGCTGGCTCCTCGGCCACCGGCGGTGACACCGCCTCTTCCTGCTGTTCGGCCACCTCGACGGCGGGCTCGGCTGGAGGCACGGGCTCCTGACTTGGCGGAGCCGGTTTCGGCGCAGCCGGCTTCTGCTCCGCCTTCTTGGCCGCCTTCTTCGCTGGTTTCTTCGCCGCTTTGCCATCCTGTTTGGCCTTCCCGCCGTCGGCGGGCATAGCCTCCCGTACCCGGCGGACGACCGGCGCTTCGATGGTGGATGACGCCGAACGGACGAACTCGCCCATCTCCTGGAGCTTGGCGAGTACCGCCTTGCTCTCGACGCCGAGCTCCTTAGCGAGCTCGTATACCCGGACCTTTGCCACTCTCGCTCCCATCGGCCCGGGCGCGCCGGACCGCTACTCGTCGGTGTTCATCGCCTGCTGCTCATCGAGCGCTCATCACTTCATCGACCCGTCTTTCGTGTTCATCCCGCTCCGCCGATCTCTCGGCGTCGTAGCGTCACGCTCGGCGGATATGACATCGCACTCCTCGCTTTCTCCGCCGGGGACGGTCCCCGCCAGGAACGTCCTGACTCGCGCCAGGTCGAGGCCGCCGTCGGCACGCAGAGCACGTGCGAACGCCCGTCTGCGCGTGGCGAGATCCAGGCACGCGAGCGCGGGGTGCAAGTATGCACCCCGCCCCGGCGTCCGGGCGCGTGGGTCGGGGACCAGTACGTCACCGACGGCCACTACCCGGAGTAAGTCGCTCTTGGCCGCCCGACCCCGACAGCCCACACAGGTGCGCTGTGGCGGCCGCTCGACCATCACGGGGGAAGTCTACCCAAGAGTGGCATCGGCCGCCGCGCCCGGCGTCGGCTCGGCCGTGTCGGGCCGGATGTCGATGCGCCATCCGGTGAGCCTGGCGGCCAGTCGCGCGTTCTGTCCCTCCCGGCCGATCGCCAGTGACAACTGGTAGTCAGGGACGACGATCCTGGCCGCACGCGCGGTCGGGTCGATGATCTCCACCTTCGCCACCCGGGCCGGCGAGAGCGCCTGCCGGATGAACTCCGCCGGGTCGTCCGAGTAGTCGACGATGTCGATTTTTTCGCCGTGTAGCTCCGCCATTACGTTGCGTACACGCTGACCCATCGGCCCGATGCAGGCGCCCTTCGCGTTCAGCCCCGGCTTCGTGGACCGCACCGCGATCTTCGTCCGGTGCCCCGCCTCCCGCGCGACGGCGGAGATCTCTACGCTGCCGTCGGCGATCTCCGGCACCTCGAGCTCGAACAGCTTCTTCACCAGGTTCGGGTGGGTGCGGGAGACGGTGACCGACGGACCCCGGACGCCCTTGCGCACCCCGATGATGTAGCAGCGCAGCCGCTCGCCGTGCTCGTAGACCTCGCCCGGCACCTGCTCCGCGGGCGGCAGCACGGCCTCCAGGTCGCCGAGGTCGACGAAGACGTTCCGCGGGTCCTTGCCCTGCTGGATGATGCCGGCGGCGACGTCGCCCTCGCGGCCGGCGTACTCCCCGTAGGTGACCTCTTCCTCGGCCTCCCGCAGCCGCTGCAGGATCACCTGCTTGGCGGTGGTCGCGGCGATCCGGCCGAATCCGACAGGGGTGTCGTCGTACTCGCGCAGCACGGTGCCGTCCTCGGCGTGCTCCTGCCCCCACACGGTGACCACGCCGGTCTCGCGGTCGAGCTCCACCCGGGCGTGCTGCCTCGAGCCCGTGTTGTGGTGGTACGCGACGAGGAGTGCGGCCTCGATGGTCGTGACGATCTGCTCGAACGAGATGTCCTTCTCGCGTTCGAGCCCGCGCAGCGCCTGGATATCGATGTTCACTGCACGTCCTCCCCTGCCTCCGGCTCGGCTGCCCCAGCGGCGTCGCCAGCCGGCCGCCGGAACTCGACCTCGACCCTGCCTGCACCGAGGTTCTCGTATAGGTAACGATGCTGGTCGCCGTCGTGCTCCAGCACGACGGCGTCGTCGTCCGCGGTGACCACCCGGCCACGCAGCTCGACGGTCTCGTCGTCGGCCTGCTGCAGCGGCACGCGGACCAGCCTGGAGCGGGCGCGGCGCCAGTGCTTCGGCTCGGACAGTGGTCGGTCGGTCCCCGGAGTGCTCAGCTCCAGCGTGTACGCACCGGCACCCATGGTGTCCGCCTCGTCCAGCGCGCGGGACACCCGCTGGCTGGCCTCGGCGAGCTCGTCCGACGTCACGCCGCCGTCGCGGTCGACGACCACGCGTACGACGCGGCGGCGACCCACGGGCTGGACGGTGACGGTCTCGAGCTCGAGACCGTCGTCACCTACCGCCGGGCCGATCACCGCGACCAGTCGGTCACGCAACTCGGTGCCGGGCACGCACCCCACCTCCCCCCTCGCCGCTACGCGGCACGTCTGTCGAGAACCTGAATCGGTGGGCTGTCACAGCGTAGCGGGAGTTCCGCGCAAGCGTCGGCCAGCAACGGCCTTTGCGCCGCCAGGTGTGTCGACGCGCCCGATCCCGCCACGGGGCGGTATGAAAGATTGACCTCCGTGCCCGAGCACTCACCACGACCGACGGCGGCGCCCGCCCGCCGGCGATTCCTGGCCGGAGCGGCGTCGACGGTCGCGGCGATCGGCCTCTCCGCCGGGTGCCGGCCGTTACTGAAGGAGCGTACGGAGTCCGCACCGCCCGATCCGGACATCGCGATCACGGTGCGCGCGCTGAAGCGTACCGACGAGCTCCTCGCGGCGTACGACGCGGTCGCCGACGACCGCGGGCGGCTGGCGGCCACGCTGCGGCCGTTCAGAAAGCGGCACGAAGCACACCGCAGCGAGCTGCGCGCCAGGTTGCCCAAGGGGCACCGCGCCAAGCGGTCCACCAGCGCCACCCCGTCGGCATCGCCCACCACCGCGGCGCCGACGCTCGCCGACCTCCGCCGGCTGGAACGCCGCGCCGCGACCCGTCTGGTGGACGACGCGCTCGAGGCCGGCAGGACGCTCGCGCAGGTGCTGGCCAGCATGAGCGCCTGCTCGGCCGCCCACGACCAGCTGCTCCGCGAGGTGCGCCAGTGACCCCTTCACCCGCACCGGGCCCCGTCGACGCGCTGCAGGAGGCGCTGGACCGGGAGCACGCGGCCGTCTACGGGTACGCCGTCGCGGGGGCGCACCTGCGCGGGCGGCAGCGCAAACGGGCGGCGGAACACCTGAACGCGCACCGGGCGGCGCGGGACCGGCTGGAGGCCGTGATCCGGGCGAAGGACGCCACGCCACGGCCGGCCGCGGCCAGCTACCGCCTGCCGTTCCCTGTCACCGGACCCGCGAAGGCGCGGGACCTGGCCGCCGACCTGGAACGCGCGACGCTGGGCGCGTACTCCCAGCTGGTAGCGGCAGCCGGCCGGCGCATCCGCCGGCTGAGCATCCTCGCCATGCAGGAGAGCGCGGTACGGCAGGCGGAGTGGAGCGGCGCCGTCGACCCACTACCCGGCCTGCGGACCTGACCGGCTACTTGCGCCGGGGATGAACGTCCAGGCGTTCTTGTTGTAGGAGTACGGGAATCCGAACTCGTCGTTCATCAGGTCCCTGATCTTCATGACCTCGATCGACGCGAAGCTCTCCCCCACCAGCTCGCGCACCTTCGGCATGCTCAGCCGGTTCCAGAAGTACTTCCGGCGCGGCCGCACCATGTGCTCGGGCTCGTCGACCATGCTGAAGAAGGTCAGCACCATCCCCTTCTTCGCCAACCGGCAGGCCTCCCGCACCGCCTGCTCCATGGCTTCCAGCGACAGGTGCTCGAAGATGTCGAACGCCACGACGTAGTCGAAGCTCCGGCTCTTGTGCGGCAGGTGGAGGACGCTGCCCACCTCGAAGTTCACCGTCGGGAACCGGCGCCTGGCGTTGGCGACGTTCTTGTCGTTCAGGTCGACGCCGGTGTAGTCGAGGAACCTGGCGATGCCGTAGCTGTCGAAGTAGCGGTAGTCGTTGGCCGAGCCGCAGGCGAACTCCAGCACCGACAACGGCTTGGCCTTGCGGTCCGCGAGGGCCGCCGCCCACTCCTTCTCGTACGTGTCCTGCCAATCGGCGATGACCTCGCTCACCTCGAGCACGCCCGCTCGCTTGTGGTCCTTCAGGAAGGACCCCATCCGGACGTCAAGCTCCTTGGCGCGGCGGCGCAGTGCCTTGGTCGCCTCGACGCAGTGTTCGAGCTCGGCCCGCATCAGGTCCTCGTACCGGTTGCCGAACAGCTGCCGGATCAGGTGGTGCCTGGCGATGATGCTCTGGGCGTTGACCTGCGGGTTCTGGAAACCGCTGACCAGGTAGTTCTCCAGCGCGTTCGGGTCCTTGTCGGCCCAGCTCTCCTTCAGCGTCCGGTTCTCCCTGCGCACCACGGGTGGTGGCGGCGGTGGCGTCCGGTCCGGTCGCACCTTCCGCGCCAAGCCAGCGGCCAGCTTCCTCCGTCTGGTGCCACGAGGTGCCACCTTCTCCGTCAGCCCCACCCGGTCACCCTCACCTCTCCGTCCGGACACTCCGTTCCGGCGACGGTAACCGAGAGGTAGGCATCAAACTACAATGAGTAGCTAAAATTTGGTCGATTTGCCGGCTGCACGCCATTCGTCGACCAGCGGCAGGAGGTCGGCCAGGCACTGGACGGTGGCGTCCGGCTCTGCCGGCTCGCCCCAGCGTTCGGCGGCCGGGATGTCGCTGTGCGGCACCAGCACCGTCCGCATGCCGGCGCGCTGGGCCCCGTAGACGTCGTCGTAGGCGCGGTCACCGACGTACACGGCGCTGGCCGGCGTCTGCACCCCTACGCGCTCCATCGCGTGGCGGAACGCCTCCGGGTGCGGTTTCACGCAGTCCAGCTCGCAGCTGTACACGGTGGCGTCGAAGTGCCCGAGCACACCGTCCCTGGCGAGCACGCCGTCCAGCCAGTCGCGCGGCCAGGTGGTGTTCGACAGCAGGCCCACCACGATGTCGCGCGCCCGCAGCTCCCGCAGCAACGCGTCGGCGTCCGGGTCGGTGTACGTGTGCGCCTCCCACGCCTGGAAGAACGCGCTGCGGTACGCGTCGTCCAGCGGGATGCCCGCGGCGGCGCACACCTCCGCCATGTGCCCGCTGCGCTGTTCCTCCCGCGCCCGCCGCCACAGCTCCTCCTCGGCGCCGAGCAGCGCCGCGGTGAGGTCGTCCGCCCGCGCGGGGTCGAGCGTCCTGGCGACCTGCCGCCACACCTCGACGTAGTCGAGCTGGTGGTACGGCGTGAGCGTGCCGCCCCAGTCGAAGATGACCGCCCGTACGGTCATCAGGAGACCTCCCGCGTGAGCATCGCAGCGAGCAGGCAACGGGTGGGATGTGCGCAGGGCGCAAGTGAGCGAGGAGCGGAGCGCGGGAGGTCGGCAGGAGGCGCAGTCATCGGCGGGGGCCGAGCTGGCCGGCGATCTGCTCGACGGCGTCGTCCACGCTGACGTCGCGGCGCTCGCCGGACGCGCGGTCGCGTACCTCGATCTTGCCGTCCGCGAGGCCGCGGCCGACCACGACGAGGGTCGGCACGCCGAGCAGCTCCGCGTCGTTGAACTTCACGCCCGCGGACACCCCGCGCCGGTCGTCGTAGAGCACCTGCGCACGCTGCGACTCCAGGCCGGCGGCGAGCTTCTCCGCCGCGGCGAAGACGGCGTCGTCCTTGCCGGTGGCCACCACGTGCACGTCGGCGGGGCTGACCTCGCGCGGCCACACCAGGCCCATGTCGTCGTGGTGCTTCTCCGCGATGGTGGCGACCAGCCGGCTCACCCCGATGCCGTACGACCCCATCGTCACGGTCACCTGCTCGCCGCGCTCGTCGAGCACGGTGAGGCCGAGCGCCTCGGCGTAGCGGGTGCCGAGCTGGAAGATGTGGCCGATCTCGATGCCGCGGGCGATGCTCATCGGTGACCCGCACCGCGGGCACGGGTCGCCGTCGGCGACCTCGGCGGCCTCGATCGTGCCGTCGGCGGTGAAGTCGCGCCCTGCGACCAGGTCGGCGACGTGCTTGCCCGGCTCGTTCGCGCCGGTGATCCACCGGGTGCCGTCTACGATCCGCGGATCGACGAGGAAGCGGACACCGGCGGGCTTGTCCTCGCCGAGGATCTGCGGGCCGATGTAGCCCTTGACCATGGCCGGGTGCGCCTCGAAGTCCTCCTCGGTGAACGGCTCGATGGTGGCCGGGTAGACCTGGGCGTCCAGCCGCTTCTGGTCGACGTCGCGGTCGCCGGGCACGCCCACGACGAGCGGCTGGGTGCTGCCGTCCGGGTGTACGAGCTTCACGACGACGTTCTTCAGCGTGTCCGCCGCGGTCCAGTCGCGGTCCGGGCGGCGCAGGTCGTCGCGCTGGTTGAACAGGTCGACGAGGGTCTCGATGGTCGGGGTGTCCGGCGTGTCCTCCACGTGTGCCGCCGGCAGCCCGTCGACCAGCCGCGGCTGCGGCGGGGAGACCTCGACGGCCTCGGTGTTGGCGGCGTAGTCGCACGAGCTGCAGCTGACGAAGGTGTCCTCGCCGGCCTCGAGCGGCGTGAGGAACTCCTCGCTGCGCGAGCCGCCCATCGCGCCGGACATCGCCGCCACCGTCACGTAGTCGAGTCCCAGCCGGTCGAACAGTCGCTTGTACGCCTCGCGGTGCCTGTCGTACGACCGGTCGAGCCCGGCGCCGTCCACGTCGAACGAGTAGGAGTCCTTCATGCAGAACTCCCTGCCGCGGAGGATTCCGGCACGCGGCCGCGGCTCGTCGCGGTACTTCCACTGGATCTGGTAGATCGACAGCGGCAGGTCCTTGTACGAGGAGTACAGGTCCTTCACCGCGAGCGCGAACATCTCCTCGTGCGTCGGCGCGAGCAGCATGTCGTTGCCCCTGCGGTCCTTCAACCGGAACATGTCGTCGCCGTACTCCAGCCACCTGTTGGTCGCCTCGTACGGGGCGCGCGGCAGCAGCGCGGGGAAGTGCACCTCCTGGAAGCCCGCCGCGTCCATCTCCTCCCTGACGATGCGCTCGACGTTCATGTAGACCCGCCAGCCAAGCGGCAGCCAGGAGTAGATGCCGGGAGCCGCCCTGCGGATGTAGCCGGCACGCACGAGCAGCCGGTGACTCGGCACCTCGGCGTCCGTGGGGTCCTCGCGCAGGGTGCGAAGGAACAGGGTGGACATCCTGAGCACGGCCAGCTCCTCGGTCGTCGGGAAGTGATGCACGCGAGGATAGCGATCCGCTCGACCGCCGCTCACGCGGACTTCCACGCCGGGCCGGCCTGGATCACCGAAAGCGGCGCCCGGCACACCGCGGTGCCGGGCGCCGTCGTCGGTCGCGCGAGCTCAGCCGCCGGCCTGGGCCGGCATCGCCGCGCTCGCCGTGCTCCGCCAGTTGACCGAAGGCCGCATGGCCTCCGGGTCGACGCGGTGCTTCTGCTGCTCGATCACGCCGTACAGCGACTCGAGCAGCGTGTCGGACAGCAGGTGCGGCTGCAGACCGAGGTCGACGAGAGCGGTGTGCTTGACGTTGTAGTAGTGGTTCTCCAGCTCAACCCGCGGGTTGTCCACGTACTCGATGTCCACCGGGTGTGGGTACGTGTTCTGGATGGTCTTGGCGATCTCGCCCATGGAGAACGACTCGGTCATCTGGTTGAACACCCGGAACTCGCCGCGCTCGGCGGGGTTCTCACAGGCCAGCCGGATGCACTCGACGGTGTCGCGGATCTCGATCAGCCCGCGCGTCTGGGTGCCGTTGCCGTAGACGGTCAGCGGGTGGCCGAGCACGGCCTGGATGGCGAACCGGTTCAGCACGGTGCCGAACACCGAGTCGTAGTCGAACCGCGTCGCCAGCCGCGGGTCGAGCTTGGTCTCCTCGGTCTCCTGGCCGTACACGACGCCCTGGTTGAGGTCGGTCGCCCTGAGACCCCAGATCCGGCAGGTGAACTCGATGTTGTGGCTGTCGTGCACCTTGGACAGGTGGTAGAACGAGCCGGGCCGCTTCGGGTAGAGCATCCGGTCCTTGCGGCCGTTGTGCTCGACCTCCAGCCAGCCCTCCTCGATGTCGATGTTCGGGGTGCCGTACTCCCCCATCGTGCCGAGCTTCACCAGGTGGATGTCGCGGTCCACCTCGCCGATGGCGAAGAGCAGGTTCAACGTGCCGACCACGTTGTTCACCTGGGTGTACACCGCGTGTTTACGGTCGATCATCGAGTACGGAGCGGCACGCTGTTCCGCGAAGTGGACGACCGCATCGGGTGCGAATTCGCGGATCGTCCGGTAGGTAAATTCTTCGTCCTGTAGATCCCCGGAGAACATTACGATTTCTTTACCTGAAATCTCGCGCCAGGCGCGTACGCGGTCGCGCAAGGACGCGATGGGGACCAGGCTGTCGACGCCGAGCTCGTGGTCGTATTGTCGACGCACGTAGTTGTCGAGCACCCCCACATCGTGGCCGTGTCGAGAGAGGTACAGGGCGGTCGGCCACCCGAGATAGCCGTCACCACCAAGCACGAGGATCCGCATTGACCGGGCTCTTTCAGCTGTGGACTACTGGTCATCTCGTCGCGGCGACCCGAACGGGCACCAGCTGCCGCCACCAGTCCTTCCGACCTTAACCGATA
Source organism: Streptosporangiales bacterium (assembly GCA_009379825.1). Lineage (NCBI taxonomy): Bacteria > Bacillati > Actinomycetota > Actinomycetes > Streptosporangiales > Streptosporangiales bacterium. The sequence continues at coordinate 16,246 of WHTA01000002.1, read as the reverse complement.
GGCTGGCGGGCCTGTGACGAGACTGTTACAAATCCAGATAAAGGATCGTCGGAGAACACTGTTTTGAGTTCCGAACCAGCGACCGGAAGTGGCGCATTCTTCGCCGCTACCGGACGTGACCCAGAAGACTCGGGCCTGCAGGTGCGCTACAAGCGCTACCAGCATGATCTCATCCGCCCGCACTGTGGCGACATCGTACTCGAGGTCGGCGCGGGCATGGGCGAGTTCGCGAGCACGTTCACCGGGCCGAAGCACTACCTGGTGACCGACCTCGACCCCGACTGCGTACGACTGATGGCGCAGCGGTTCGACGAGCGCCCGGAGATCGAGGCCAGACAGATGGACGCGGAGGGCACCGTGGACCTGGACGAGCCGGTCGACACCGTGCTCGCGGTCAACGTGCTCGAGCACATCGAAGACGACGTCGACGCGCTGCGCCGGCTGGCCGCGCACGTCCGCCCGGGCGGCACGGTGATCATGTGGGTACCCGGGTACCAGGCGCTCTACGGCGACTTCGACCGCGCGGTAGGTCACCATCGTCGGTACACACCGCGCACGCTCCGTGCCGCGTTCGAGAGCGCCGGGCTGCGGCCGGACAGCGTCCGGCCGGTCAACCTGCTCGGCGGCATCGCCTGGTGGCTGGCGGTACGCAAGGGCGGCGTCGGCAGTCCCAACCCGCGCCTGGTGCGGCTCTACGACCGGTTCGTGGTGCCGGTGACCCGGGCGACCGAGCGGTTCTTCACGCCGCCGTTCGGCCAGTCCGTCCTCGGCGTGGCACGCGTGCCGTGCTGACCCCGTCCACCAGCCGGGAGCCCAACGGGTCGTCGCCGCCTGCGACCCGTTGGGGTAGCGTGCGAAGACGACTCATGCAGAACCCGCTCGCCGCCCGGATCCTGCGGTCACCGCTCGGCGTGAAGCTGAGCAAGTACACCGCGGGTTCCGTCATCGCGACCATCTGCTCCGAGGTCGCCTTCCTCTTCGTGTACGGCGTCGTAGGCGCGGGCAGCACCGCCGCGACCGTGCTCGGCTGGCTGGCCGGCGCCGTCCCGAACTACTTCCTCAACCGCAACTGGACCTGGGGCCGCAAGGGCCGGCACGACCTGCTGCGCGAGGTGCTCCCGTACGTCGCCATCGTGCTCGTGACCGTCGGGCTGGCGAGCCTCAGCACGCACGCGGCGAGCATCCTCGTGCCGAAGGTGACCAGCATCCACTGGCTCGAGGTCGGCCTGGTCGGCGCGGTGTTCCTCGCGACCTACGCGGTGCTCTTCGCCGGCCGCTTCGTGCTCCTCGACCGCCTGTTCCGGCCGCGTTCCCGCCGCCAGGTGCCGACCACCACGCGGAAGTAGTTCCAGCCGTAGACGACCGAACCGCCCTTCTTCGTGCTGCCCTGGTTGCGGCGCAGCATGCGCATCGGCTGTTCGAGCACGCGGTAGCCCCGGGCGAGCACGCCGATCAGCAGCTCAGAGGACTGGTACTGCGGTTGCGCGAGCGTGACGTCGCCGGTGACCTCGGCGCGCATCGCGCGGAACCCGAACGACGTGTCGGTCACCCTCGTCCCGGTCAGCGCGCTGACCAACCAGGCGAACACCGGCGTGCCCACCCGCCGAGCGACGTCGGTCGCCTGGTGGCTGCCGAGCACCCGGGACCCGGTGACGAAGTCCGCGGTGCCGTCGACGAGCGGCTGCAGCAGCAGCGGCAGCTCCTCGATGTCGTACTGGCCGTCCGCGTCGGTGGTGACGAGGCACTGCGCGCCGCGTTCCCTCGCGAGCCGGTAGCCAAGCCGCAGCGCCGCACCCTGGCCGCGGTTGCGCGGCGCGCGGCAGACGTACGCACCGTGCCTGCGGGCGGCGTCTGCGGTCGCGTCCGGGCTGCCGTCATCGACGACGAGCGTCTGGACGTCCATGCCGCAGCTACACCGCGGTATCCGCTCGACGACCGCACCGATCCCCTGCGCCTCGTTGTACGCCGCGATGATGATCACGACAGGACTGAACCTGGCGTCGCCGTACTCCTGCGCGAACGCGCGCAGGGCTTGCGTGTCGGTGTCGTCGATGGCCGGTTCGACGTCGGTAGTCGTCACCTCGGTCGCCTTCCCGTACAGCTCGCAGGTATTCACCCGGTCTCGGCCGGGCGCCAGTCGTCCCATACGGTAGCCAACCCGGACGCCAGGTCGTGGCCGGGTACGTAGCCCCTGGCGCGGGAGCGCGCGACGTCGACCACGACGGCGGGCATCTCGCCGGCCTTCGCCGGCACGCGCGTCACGGGGATCGGCGCGCCCGTCACCTCGCGCGCCGCGGCGACCAGCTCGTTCACCGTCACCGACTGTCCGGACGCGATGATCGCCGGGCCGGGCAGCTGGCCGGCGAGAGCCAGCCGTACGCCCTGCACCGCGTCGTCGACGTGCACCAGGTCGCGGCACTGCTCACCGTCGCCGTAGACCTCTACCCCGGTGCCGGTCAGCGCCGCACGCATCAGCCGCGGCACGAAGCTGTCCTTCTCCTGCATGCCCGGCCCGTAGACGTTCGAGAACCGCAGCGCCGACGTGGTCATCTGGTACGCGCCCGCGTACCCGGCGAGCAGCATCTCCGCCGCCGCCTTGGTGGCGCCGTACGGCGACATCGGGCGCAGCGGGGAGTCCTCGGTGATCGGCGTGGTGCCGTGGTCGCCTGCGACCGCGTTCGTGGACGCAAGCACGAACGTTCCGACGTCGCGGAGCCTGGACAGTTCGAGCAGCTGTGCGGTGAGCTCCACGTTGGCCCGCAGGCAGTCTGCCGGCCGTTCCACGGAGCGCAGCACGGACGTGAACGCGGCCAGGTGCACGACGGCGTCGACGCCGGCCGCGAACGCCTTCTCGCGGATCGCGGGGTCGAGCAGGTCGCCGGCTACGTACGCGACCTCGCGGTTGGCCGGCGGCCTGCGGTCGGCGACGACGACCTCGTCGCCGGCCGCCACCAACGCGTCGACCACCGCGGTGCCGATGAAACCCGCACCACCCGTGACCAGGACGCGACGACCAGCGGAGACCCTCGGAGTGCTCGTACGCATGGGGATGACAGAACTCCTGCGGACGACGTCGGGGGGCAGTTTCCTCGAAGTCTAACCGCGATCATCCCGGCTCCGGCACGGGCATCACGCGGTGTGCACGGCGTAGCAGGTCAGAGCCAGCCGCGTGTCTCCGCCACCCGGGCCGCCTCGGCCCTGGTCCTCGTGTCGGTCTTGCCGATCGCGCTGGACAGGTAGTTACGCACCGTTCCCTCGGAGAGGTACAGCCGCCCGGCGAGGTCGGCGATGGTGCCGCCGTCGCGGGCCGCCACGAGCGCGTCGCGTTCCCGCGCGGTCAGCGGCGACTCCCCCGCCGCGAGCGACGCGGCCGCCAGGTCCGGGTCGACCACCCGCAGCCCCGCGTGCACCCGCCTGATCGCGTCCGCGAGCTGCTCGACGGGCGCGTCCTTCACCATGAACCCGCTCGCGCCCGCCTCCATCGCCCGCCGCAGGTAGCCGGGCCGGCCGAAGGTCGTGACGACCAGCACCCGGCAGGTCGGCACCGTCTCCCGCAGGGCGGCCGTGCAGGCGATGCCGTCCAGCCCGGGCAGCTGCACGTCGAGCAGCGCGACGTCCGGCCGTGCCTGCTCGGCCGCCGCGACCACCCGGTCGCCGTGGTCGACCTGCGCGACGACCTCGATGTCGCGTTCCAGCGAGAGCAGCGCGGCCATCGCGCCCCGCACCAGGTTCTGGTCGTCGGCGAGTAGCACGGTGATGGTCATGCCGGCACCCCGCGGTCCGCGGCCGGCTCGTGCGCCGGCATCGCGGCGTGCAGCCGGAACCCGCCGCCGGCGGGGGCGTCGGCGGTCACCGTGCCACCGGCCGCCTGTACGCGCTCCCGCAGCCCGGTGAGCCCGTTGCCGTCCGCCGCCTTCGCGCCGCGCCCGTCGTCGGCCACCGTCACCGACATGGCGGTAACGGCGATCCGGCAGGTGTGCGCCCGGCTGTGCCGCACCACGTTCGTCACCCCCTCGCGGACCACCCAGCCGAACAGCTGACGCAGCTCGCCCGGCACCTCGTCGACCGCGGCCGGCAGGTCCGCCACGATCCCCGCGGCGTCGAGCACTGCACGGGCCGACGCCAGCTCGCCCGCGAGCGTGACCTCCCGGTACCCGGCCGCCGCTTCGCCAACGCGGCGGCGAGCTCCGCCTTCACGATGATGCCGGTGAGGCTGTGCCCGACGATGTCGTGCAGGTCGCGGGAGAACCTGGCCCGCTCCGCGTCGACAGCCAGCTGCGCCATGTCCTCGCGCGCCCTGCGGGTCACCGCCTGCTGCCGCTGCAGGTGCCGCAGCACGTAGATGAGCGCGGCCACCACCACGATGATGACGACGAGCTCCACCACCGGGGGTTCGCCGAGCAGCCGCGGCAGCAGGTACGACGCCCACCCGACGGCCACGGCCGTCAGCGCCAGGCTCGCCGCGGGCCGCCACAGCGCGATCGCCACGACGATGCTGAACACCAGGTAGGTGCTGCTCGCCAGCCCGACGAGCAGGACCATGCAGCCGGTGATCGCGAGCAGCCCGAGCGGCACGCACGCCAGTGCGCACCGCGCCCGAGGTCAGGGGCCAGCCCACAGCGCAGGGCAAGCAGGTAGACCCCCGCGAACGCCACGGTGAGCGCGACACCCGCGGCCACCTGCCACCACGGCCGGGCCGAGGTGGCCAGGTCGGTCACCGGGTAGACGAGGTAGAGCAGCCACACCCCGGCCAACAGCCAGCTCCATCGCCTGCCGGGGAACTTCGGCTCCTCGAACGGGGGCCGCTCGCCGTCGCCTGCCATGTCCTGCACGGTACTCCGCCCCGTCACACGCGGGTGGTGTCTGCCCGGTACCGCCACGCGGCGAGCCCGCCGAACAGCACGGCCCAGGCCGCCAGCACGAGCACGCCCTCGACCCCGAAGCCCGGTGCGCCGAGCGGTGCCCGGCCGGCGGCGCCGAGCCAGTACGAAGGCACCACCCTGGCCAGCTGTGCCAGCAGGTCCGGCATCGCCTGCACCGGCACCCACAGCCCGCCGACGATCGACATGCCGAGGAACACGATCATGGTCACGGGCTGCACCAGGTCGACCTTGCCGACGTACCCGATGCCGATACCGAGCAGCACGAACGGCAGCACCGCGAGCCAGGTGGCGGCGAGCGACTCCAGCCACCGCGTCCACGTCAGGTCGACCCCGCAGCCGAGACCGACGAGGTACACCAGCAACAGCCCCACCAGCGTCACCAGCCACGCCACGGTCCCCTTCACGAGCACGTACGCCTGCGGCGGCAACGGGGTCAGCCGCAGCTGCCTGTTCCAGCCGATCCTGCGTTCGAGCGCGATGCCGGACGCGGAGAACATCGCCGCGCCGATCGAGCCGTACGCGGCCATGCTCACCATCAGGTAGGCACTCGACGAGATGCCACCGAGCTCACCGCTGCTGGTGTTGCTGAAGATCAGGAACAGCACCGACGGCATCGCCACGGTGAAGATCAGCGTCCTCGGGTCCCGCACCTGCCGCATGATCTCGACGCGCAGATAGGTCAGGCTCATTCGTCCGCTCCACCGGTCAGGGTGAGGAAGGCCGCGGTGAGGTCGGCACCGGTCACCTCCGGGTGCTCGGCCCGTGGGTACGCGGCGAGCAGCGCTCGCAGCGCGGCGTCGGAATCACTGCACCGCAGCTGCACCGTGCTGCCGTGCACGGTGACGTCGTCGACGCCGGGCAACAGCCGCAGCCGCCCGGCGTCGGCCGCCGGGAGCGTCGCCGACACCAGCCGGCTCGACACCACGGACTTGACCTCGGCGGCGGAGCCGTCGGCGACGACCCTGCCCCGGTTCAGCACCACGACCCGGTCGGCCTGCTCGTCCGCCTCGGCCAGGTAGTGGGTGGCGAACAGCACTCTTGCCCGCCGTGGTCTCGGCGCGGATGGACCGCCAGAACGCGATCCGCGACTCCACGTCCATCCCGGCCGTCGGCTCGTCCAGCACGATCAGGTCCGGGTCGGCGACGAGCGCCATGGCGTACCGCACCCGCTGCTGCTGCCCGCCGGAGAGCCTGCCGGTCCTGCGCCTGGCCAGCTGCTCGATGCCCGCACGCGCCAGCGCCTCGCCGACGGCCGCCGGGTTATGGTGCAGCGAGGCGACCAGGGCCACCGCTTCTGTCACGGTGATGTCCGGCAGCAGCTGCCCGTTCTGCAGCATTGCGCCGACCTGGCCGGCCGCGATCGCGGCGCGCGGCGGTCGCCCGAACAGCTCCCCAGTGCCCGCGTCCGGCCGGGTGAGGCCGAGCATCATGTCGATGGTCGTGGACTTGCCGGCGCCGTTCGGGCCGAGCAACGCCACGACCTCACCGGGTGCGACGGCCAGCTGCACCCCGTCGACGGCGGTGGTCGGCCCGTACCGCTTGACCAGACCGGCCAACGAGACGGCGGCGAATGGGGGTGTCATACCGACGACTCTGACCGCGGCGACGTCGCAGCGGCAGTGATGCACATCGGCAGCTCACCATGACAACCGTCATGGTGAACGTCAGAACAGCACGGACATGAAGCAGCCGATCTCGCCGAAGCCGGCCTTCTGGTACGCCGCCCTGGCGGGCGCGTTGTAGTCGTTGACGTACAGGCTCACCCGCGATGCGACCGACCGTTGCGCCTCGGCGGCCACCGCCGCGATACCGGCCGCGGCGAGTCCTCGGCTGCGGAACTCCGGCGGCACCCAGACGCCCTGGATCTGGCACGCCTGCCGGGTGGCGGCCGCGATCTCCGCCTTGAACACCACCACACCGTCCTCGATGCGCGCGAAGGCACGGCCCTGCCTGATCAGCTCCCACACCCGCGCGCGGTAGAGAGCGCCGCCGTCACCAGCCACCGGTGACACCCCGACCTCCTCGATGAACATGGCGATGCACGACGGCAGGACCAGGTCGACCTCGTCCTCACGTACCCGCCGCACGGCCGGGTCGGGTGCGCAGCCGGGCGACGCGCCCGCGGCCATGTGCGGCTGTACGCGCACCGCGCGCGCTGGTCCCCACGCGGACTCCAGCATCCGCCACATCGGCTCGACCGCCTGGATCGGCCCGACGATCGACGAACACCGCCTGCCCTGCCGGCGCGCCCGGTCGGCGAAGACCCGTGCGGCCGCCTGGGTCGCCTGCACCGGCACCAGGTTCGCACCGGAATAGCAGAGCGAGACCAGCTCGCCGTGCTCGTGGTACCCCCAGATCTCGGCGCCGAGCCGCCACGAGTCCAGCCCGCAGGTGCTGACCCGCGAGCCGACGAAGACGTCGGTGACCGGGTCGCGCGCGAGTACAGCCTGGACGGCCGGCAGGTCCCGATCGTCCAGCACGCGACACGGCGAGGTCCGCAGCACGCGCCCACCTCTCCGGCTAGGTGACCGACACCTCGGGTGGCCCAGAGCTTACGCCGTCGGACTCCATGTCCTCGGCAATTCGCATCGCCTCTTCGATCAGCGTCTCCACGATCATCGCCTCGGGCACCGTCTTGACGACCTCGCCCTTGACGAAGATCTGGCCCTTGCCGTTGCCCGACGCCACCCCGAGGTCCGCTTCGCGCGCCTCGCCGGGGCCGTTCACCACGCAGCCCATCACCGCGACCCGCAGCGGCACCTCCATGCCCTCCAGACCCGCGGTGACCTCGTCGGCCAGCTTGTAGACGTCCACCTGGGCACGGCCGCACGACGGGCAGGAGACGATCTCCAGCTTCCGCGGCCGCAGGCCGAGCGACTCGAGGATCGCGCTGCCGACCTTGACCTCCTCGACCGGCGGCGCCGACAGCGAGACCCTGATGGTGTCGCCGATGCCCTCGGCGAGCAGCGCACCGAACGCGGTCGCGGACTTGATGGTGCCCTGGAACGCCGGGCCCGCCTCGGTCACACCGAGGTGCAGCGGGTAGTCGCAGCGGTCGGCGAGCTGCCGGTACGCCTGCACCATGACGACGGGGTCGTGGTGCTTCACGGAGATCTTTATGTCGTAGAAGCCGTGCTCCTCGAACAGCGACGCCTCCCACAGCGCCGACTCCACGAGTGCCTCCGCCGTCGCCTTGCCGTGCTTCTCCAGCAGGCGCGGGTCGAGCGAGCCGGCGTTCACACCGATCCGGATCGGCGTGCCGTTGGCCTTGGCCGCGGCGGCGATCTCCTTGACCTGGTCGTCGAACTTCTTGATGTTGCCCGGGTTGACCCGCACCGCCGCGCAGCCGGCCTCGATCGCGCCGAAGACGTACTTCGGCTGGAAGTGGATGTCCGCGACGACCGGCAGCTGGCTCTTCGCCACGATCGCCGGCAGTGCCTCGGAGTCGTCCCTGCTCGGCACGGCGACCCGGACGATGTCGCAGCCGGCCGCGGTCAGCTCCGCGATCTGCTGAAGCGTCGCGTCCACGTCCGTCGTCTTCGTCACCGTCATCGACTGCACCGAGATCGGTGCGCCGCCGCCTACCGGCACCTTGCCGACCATCAGCTGCCGGGTCGCACGCCGCTCGGCCAGCGCCTGCGGCGGCAACGTCGGCATCCCGAGGTTAGTGCTCATCTACGTCCGTCCCCTCAGAACGGGCTTTCCAGCGGGTTGACCACGTCAGCCGTGATCAACACCGCGCCCAGACCGACCAACAGTACGAACACCGCGTAGGTCAGCGGCATCAGCTTGGTCATGTCCACCGGACCTGGGTCCAGCTTCCCGCGCTTGCGCGCGAACCACGCCTTTATCCGCTCCCAGAACAGCACCGCGATGTGCCCGCCGTCCATCGGCAGCAACGGGAGCAGGTTGAACACGCCGATGAACACGTTGATGCTCTGCAGCATGTTCAGGAAGTTCGACGCCTTGGCGCGACCTGGGTCGTCGGAGCCGAACAGCGAGCCGGCCATCCGGCCCGCGCCGACCACGCTGCCTACCTGACCGCCCTCGGTCTCGCCGCGCTCCTCGCTGAACAGCTTCGGGATCGCGGCGGGCAGCTGGCCGAGCGTCTTGAAGATCAGCCCGATCTGCAGCACGAAGACCTCGCCGGTCTTCCCGACCGCCTCGAGCGGACCGTACGTCTGGTAGCCGCTGATGCGCTCACCCGCGGTCACGCCGAGGAAACCGATCTGCTTGCCGGTCTGCTGGTCCTCGACCGTCGCGAGGGTCGTCGACAGCTCCTTCGTCTGGCCGCCCCGCTCGACGGTCACCGTGACCTTCTCGCCGCCGTGCGCCCGCAGCTCCTTGCTGAGCCCGTCCCACGACTGCACCGGCGCACCGTTGAACCCGGTGATCTTGTCGCCCGGCTTGATGCCGGCCTTCGCCGCGGGGGTCTTGCCCGCGTCCGAGGCGCAGGACGCGCTGGCGTTCGAGGTGGGCAGGCACTTCGAGACCGCCTGCAGCTCGAGGGTCTGCTCCTTCATCGGGATCCCGACGGCCATCAACAGGATCAGCAGGATCACGATGCCGATCACGAAGTGCGTCAGCGAGCCGGCCACGAGCACCATGAAGCGGTGCCACGGCTTCTGCTTGTAGAACGCCCGGTGCTGCTCGGCCGGGTCGAGCTCCTCCAGCGGCGTCATGCCGAGGATCTTCACGTAGCCACCGAGCGGCAGCGCCTTGATCCCGAACTCGGTCTCACCGCGCCGGAACGACCACAGCCGCGGCCCGAAGCCGACGAAGAACTCCGACGCCTTCATGCCGTACTTCTTGGCGAACACGAAGTGGCCGGCCTCGTGCAGCATGATCGACGTCAGTAGGGCCACGATGAAGAGCAGGATGCCCGCCCAGCCGAGCAACGCAATGTCGGACATCTACTGCCTCTTATCCCTTCGGATGCCTGCGATCTCTCGAGCCCTCTCCCGCGCCCAGGCGTCCGCCTCCAGCACGGCACCGACCGTCAACCCGGCAGTGGCCGCGGGGTCGGCCGCCTCTGCGTGCGCCTCGACGACGCGTTGGACAGTGTCGACGATACCGAGGAAAGGCAGCTGGTGGTCGAGGAAGGCGGTGACACATTCCTCGTTGGCCGCGTTGTAGACGGCAGGGTACGTGCCGCCGCTGGCCGCCACCTCCCTGGCCAGGCGCACCGAGGGGAACGCCTCGTCGTCGAGCGGGAAGAACTCCCAGGTGTGCGCCTGCCGCCAGTCGACCGCGGGCGCCGCGTCCGCGACCCGGCGTGGCCAGCCGAGGCCGAGCGAGATCGGCAGCCGCATGTCCGGCGGCGAGCACTGCGCCAGCGTCGAACCGTCGACGAACTCGACCATCGAGTGGATCATCGACTGCGGGTGGACGGTGACCTCGATCCGGTCGAGCGGCACCCCGAACAGCAGGTGCGCCTCGATGACCTCGAGCGCCTTGTTCACCAGGGTTGCGGAGTTGACCGTGACCAGCGGGCCCATCTGCCAGGTCGGGTGCGCGAGCGCCTGCTCCGGGGTGACCTCGGTCAGGTCCGCCCGCGACCTGCCGCGGAACGGCCCGCCACTGGCGGTGAGCACCAGCTTGCGCACCTCGTCCGGGTCGCCGCCGCGCAGGCACTGGGCGAGCGCGGAGTGCTCGGAGTCGACGGGCACGATCTGCCCGGGCGCGGCCAGCTGCCGCACCAGCTCGCCGCCGACGATCAGCGACTCCTTGTTGGCCAGCGCCAGCGTGCGGCCGGCGGTCAGCGCGGCCAGCGTGGCCGGCAGCCCGGCGGAGCCGTCGATCGCGTTCAGCACGGTGTCGCACGGCCACGCCGCCAGCTCGGCGGCCGCGTCCGGCCCGCCGAGCAGCTTCGGCAGTCGGTGTTCGCCCTTGGCGTACCCCCGCTTCTGCGCCTCGGCGTAGAGCGCGAGCTGGACGTCCTGCACCGCCGACGTGCGCGTCACGGCGATCGCCGCGACGCCGAAGTCCAGCGCCTGCTGCACGAGCAGCTCGGTGCGCGTGCCGCTCGCCGCCAGCCCGACCACGCGGAACGCGTCCGGGTTCCGCCCCGCGACCTCGAGCGCCTGGGTGCCGACGGAGCCGGTCGAGCCGAGCACCACGATGTCGCGAGCCGATGCGTTGTCTGCCACGTACCCCATTGTCCAGCCCTGCCCTGCGCACCGCGGACGCAGCCCGCGGGGGACAGCGGGCAGCGATCTGGCCGACACCCTCGGTCCCGCGCTTTCGGCAACTGCCGACCTCAACTACCCTGCATAACAGGGGGACGGCGTACTTCACCGCACGCTGCCATACTGTCTGCTCAGGCTTCGGGAGTCGCTCCGTTGTCGCGCACTGCATGGCGCCATGACGCCATCCGGGTATGCGCTACACGTGACCCCGTACAAGTGGAGAAGCTGCTCCGTTCCTACACCGAGCTGGCCACCGGGACGGCGCCGGACGCGCTGAAGATGTTCCTCGTCCGCTGGCTGAAGCCACCCGACTGGCGGCTGCTGCGCGGCCTCGCCGACTCGACCGACCCGTCCGCGCGGCAGGTGGCCGCGCTGCTCGTGCCGTCCGCCTGGCTGGTCCGCGCGGCCGCCGCCGAGGCGCGGCTGCGCCGGCTGGCCAGGGACGAGTCCCCGGCCGTGCGCGACTGGGTGGCGCTGGCCATCGCCGAGCTGGTCACGTCGTACAGCGACGGCTCGGACGTCGTGAAGCGGTGGGCGAGCCACTCCTCCGTGGAGGCCCGCAGGGCCGCCGCGGTCGGCACCGGCTGGGCGGCCGCGTCCGCGGACACCGCCACCGCGCGCCGGCTGCTCGACGCGCTGACGCCGCTGATGGCGGACGGCACCGAGGAGGTGCGCTACGTGCTCGCGCCGATCACCATCGGCGACGGCATGCTGCGCTACCACCCGGACCTCACCCTGGCGTGGCTCGGCACCCTGGCCAGGGGGACGCAGCCACAGGCCAGGTGGGCGGTCGCCCGTGCGCTCGGCTGCCGCGCGGCGAAGGCGCACCAGGAGGCCGCCTGGCGGGTGCTCGCACCGCTGGTCGACGACCGGGAGCAGGAGGTGCGGCAGGCCGCCAGGCTCGCCGCCGCCTCACTCAGCCCCAGCCTGTTCTGACCCTGGCGGTCACTCGCCGCGGAACGCGACCAGCACGCGGTCGTCGCCGGACTGCCAGACCGTACCGGCCTCGACGAAGCCGGTCTTGTCGAGCAGCTCCAGCCGGTCGGCGAACCAGACGTCGCTGCTGCCGTTGTGGTCCAGGGAGCGCTGCGACCGCTCGGTCACCAGCTCCGCCAGCTCGGGCGCCGCGGTCACCTCGGCCCACCAGCTCTGCCACGCGGTGCCGTCGTGCGGCACGCCGGCCCGCACCGCCCGCGTCTCCCGCAAGGTACGGATCAGCTGGTCGAGGCGGGGCCGGTCGGGCCCCTCGTAGATGTGGTCGCCGTCCACGAACACCCCGCCGGGCCGCAGCACGCCGGCGAAGTCCGCGTACGCCCTCGCCAGCTCGTCGCGGTACAGCCAGTGCAGCGCTGTGGTGCTGACGACCGCGTCCGCGGGCCGGTCGAGGCCGAGCCGGCCCGGCCAGCCGTCGGCGCGCAGGTCGGCGTCGACCAGCCGCAGGCCGGAGCGGTCGCCGTACGCGCCGGCGGCCAGCCCGAGCAGCAGCGGGTCGCTGTCCACGCCCACCACCTGCGCGGCGGGCAGCCGGTCGAGGATGCGTGCCGCCAGCGACCCCGGGCCGCAGCCCACGTCCACGACCAGCGGGTCCGGTCGGCCGGTGGTGGTCTCCAGGACGTCCGCGATCACCGCGAACCGCTCCTCGCGGTCGGCCATGTACTTCTCCTGCTGGCGATCCCAGCTCGCCACCCAGGACACGGCGGCATCGGTCTGCAGCATGAGGACTCCCGTCACTGGCATAATCGAGTACGACAGTGATCTAGTCAGGAAGGCGTGACCGGTCAAGTGGACTTCAACAGTCACATGGATGCGGTCGTGCGGGTGACGGTCGACCTGGTCAACGTCGCGACCCCCGGCGAGGCCCGCGGCCGGCCGTACCCGCTGCCCGCCGGCGACGCCCTGCTCGACGCCGTCGCCGGCGCCCTCGCGGCCACCAGCTCGCCGAACCGGCGGCAGACCGCGCCTGACCGCGCCGACGTCGACGACCTGGTCGCCCTCGCCGCGCGGCTGCGTACGGTCTTCGAGGCAGTCGCCGCCGCCGACCTCGACACCGCCGCCGGCACCGTCAACCGGCTGCTCGCGGACAGCGGCGCACGCCCAGAGCTCAGCAAGCACGACGGCGAGCCCTGGCACCTGCACTTCCACGGCACCGACGGCTCGCTCGTCGGCGGCTGGACCGCGAGCTGCGCAACCGGCCTCGCCGTAGTGCTCGGCGGCGAGTACGCCGAGCGGCTCGGCATCTGCTCAGCACCGAGCTGCGACCGCGCGTACGTGGACACCTCACGCAGGTTCTGCTCGACCGCCTGCCAGAGCCGGGTGAAGGCCGCCGCCTACCGGGAGCGCCGGCAGACCTGACCGCTCACTCAGGCGACGAACGCGACCAGGGTGTACACCGGGTCGGGGCGTCTGGCCGTCTGGTCCGGCAGGGCCTCCAGCTCGCGGACGCATGCGGCCTTCGCGTCGTCGTCGAGCCGGCCGATGGGCACCATGCCGTCGGCCATCTCCCGTGCCACGTGTGCGGGCACCATGCCGCGGCCGTGGCCGACGTACGTGGTCTCGCCCGCGTACCGCGCCCCTGCGGCGTCCGCCGCGGCCACCACCTTGTCGCGCCGGTCGCGTTCCCGGTCCTGCCAGCCCGGCTTCGCGTAGCGCATGAGGATCTCCGTGACGTCGGACGCCACCCGCTGGTGGGTGGAGTGCACCTCGACGCTGGTGACGAACAGCCCGCCCGGCCGCAACACCCGCACGCACTCCGCGACCGCGCCGGCGGAGTCGCGCACCAGGTGCAGCAGCCACATCACGAACACCCCGTCGAACATGCCGTCACGGACCGGCAGCCTGGTCACGTCGGCGCACATCCGCCTGCCGGGCAGCCGCCCGGCGGCCAGCCGCAGCATGCCGGCCGACGCGTCCGCGCCGTACACCGTCTTGCCGGTGGCAGCCAGCGCCGCACTGACGATCCCCGTACCGGCGCCGACGTCGAGCACCTGCCGCACGGTGGGGCCGAACAACCAGTCTAGCGCGTCCGCGGCGGCGTCGGCACGCACCTGGCCGCCCCTGGTCGCGTCGTAGCAGTCCGCTTCGCGGTCGTAGTCGAGCACAGGCCGAATCTACGCGGTCGCCATCACCACGGGTACCACCTGCGGCCAAGGCGTTGACCGACGTCACCCAGGTGGGTAAGTTGCCTGGCTAACGGCAGCTGGGGCAAATTTCCCCCGTACGCCGATTCGCTGCGCGCCGCAGGGAGACAGCCATGCGTAGTCGTCGTATCGTCCCAACGTTCGCGGTAGCCGCACTGCTCGCCACCGGGGTGACCGCGCCCGCGGCCCATGCGGGGAACTCGGCAAAGGACTCTCGGATGCACGGCTGGATCAAGTCGACCATCGCCGGGATGACGCTGAAGGAGAAGGTCGGACAGCTCTTCTCCACCAGGGTCTACGGGCAGACCGCCGACGGGCCGCACCAGGGCAACATCGACGACTACGGCGTGCCGACGGCGCGCGAGGTGGTGGAGAAGTACCACCTGGGCGGCGTGCTGTACTTCGCGTGGGCGGACAACACCAGCCATCCGACGAAGGTCGCCGAGCTCTCCAACGGCCTGCAGGAGACCGCCACGTCCACCGGCGCCGAGGTGCCGCTGCTCGCCTCGATCGACCAGGAGGGCGGCGTGATCGTCCGTGTCGGCCCACCGGCGACCCAGTTCCCCGGCAACATGGCACTCGCCGCCGGCGGGAGCACCGCGGCGTCCCGTGACGCCGCCGCGATCACCGGCACTGAGCTGGCCGCGATGGGCGTACGGCACGACTTCGCGCCCGTGGCGGACGTGAACGTCAACCCGCTGAACCCGGTGATCGGCGTGCGGTCGTTCAGCGAGGACCCACAGCTGGCGGCACAGCACACCGCCGCACAGGTCGGCGGCTACGAGGGCGACGCGGGGATCTCGTCCGCGGCGAAGCACTTCCCCGGCCACGGCGACACAGCCACCGACAGCCACTACGGCTTCCCGGTTATCGAGCACACCAGGCAGCAGTGGGAGGAGCTCGACCTGCCGCCGTTCGAGGCCGCCATCGACCGCGGCATCGACTCGATCATGACGGCGCACATCCAGGTGCCCGCGCTCGATCCCTCCGGTGACCCGGCCACCGTGTCGAAGCCGATCCTCACCGACATCCTGCGCGGCGAGCTCGGGTACGACGGCGTCATCGTCACCGACTCGCTCGACATGGCCGGCATCACGGAGAAGTACGGCAACGACCGCGCACCCGTGCTAGCGCTGAAGGCGGGCGCCGACGTCCTGCTCAACCCGCCCGAGTTCGACGTCGCGTACGACGCGGTGATCGATGCGGTGAAGGACGGCGAGCTGACCGAGAAGCGCATCGACGAGTCCGTGTACCGGGTGCTCGAACTGAAGTGGCGCAACGGCCAGATCGACCACCCGTTCGTCGACGAGGACGCTGTGATGGACGTCGTGGGCACCGAGCAGAACCTCGCCCGCGCACAGGAGATCACCGATAGCACGACGACGCTGGTGAAGAACGGCGGCGATCACCTGCCGCTGTCCGCCGAACCGCGCAACGTTCTCGTCACCGGCTGGGGCGAGGACACCACGGGCGCGCTCGCGTCCTCGCTTGAGGAGCGCGACGCCACCACGCAGACGCTCGAGACCGGCGCACGCCCGTCCGACGAGTCGATCGCCGCGGCCAAGGCAGCCGCCGAGACGAACGACGTCACCGTGGTGCTGACGATGAAGGCGTGGGACACCGACGAGACCAACCCCGGGGGCAACCCGACCGACCCGGCGGGCAAGCAGCAGCAGCTGGTGCGCGAGCTGGTCGCGACCGGCAAACCGGTGGTGGTCGTCGGTGTGCGCGACCCGTACGACATCGCGTACGTCACCGAGGCGGACACCCACCTCGCCACCTACTCGTTCAACGCGGTCGCCATGGAGTCGCTGGCGAAGGTGATGTACGGCGAGAAGGCGCCGCAGGGCAAGCTGCCGGTGACGATCCCGCGGGCGGACGACCCGGACACGCCGCTGTACCCGTTCGGGCACGGTCTGACGTGGTGAGCCTGGCGGGCTTCGGCCGGCGGGCGTTCCTCGCCGGCGCCGCGGCTTCCGGTGCCGCGCTCGGCACGGCGGGCACGGTCTGACGTGGTGAGCCTGGCGGGCTTCGGCCG